>JADFXW010000050.1:0-10290 GCA_015233375.1 Candidatus Omnitrophota bacterium
CTACCAGTAGAAGGTATAGCCCCCAACATCATTCCAGTGGAAGTTGGGATTCCATCCATTCTAGCCCCTGTAATAGAAGAAACTTGTCCAACGATCCGTAAGGATTGATTAGTAATCCCCACCCCTTAACCGCCAGGGAAAGCCCTGTCCAATTATGGAAAGAAGGATCTTTTATTTTATAACGTAAAATCCGAGACTGGCTGTCTGTCAAAACCACATGCATGATCTCGCCCCGCCATCCTTCCACTAAAGCTAACGCTATGTGATTGGCCTTTAATACCGGCTCTTTTATCACTAAATCACTAACAGGCATTTGATTCAAGACCTCCAATAGAAATTCTATGGACCGCTGGGATTCAAGCCAACGTAAGAGTGCCCTGGCATAAACATCGCCGGATGAAACCACGGAAACCGGAATATTAGCAAACCGATACATCCCAAAACAGTAATCGGTGCGCACATCCATGATACATCCGCTAGAACGGGCTGCGGGCCCGACTAATCCCAATTCTTTGGCTGTTTGATTCGTCACAACCCCTGTTTCTTCAAGACGAGACAGAACCGAAGATCTTCCAAAAAAGAGTTCACAGACCTCATTTAAATCTTTTTGGGCCTTTAATAATCGTTTTTGAAAATCTTCTGCCATGCTTTGGTCTAAATCAAATAACACACCGCCTGGCCTGCACAAGCTTTTGCCAAAACGGCTGCCGCATAATTCCATGGATAAATTCAAAAATTCACCACGCAGCCTTCCCAAATAGGCAGAAACCGGTAAAAAACCTATATCCGTGCTTAAAGCGCCCATATCCCCCACGTGATTAGCAAGCCTTTCTAATTCAAGGGCAATGGCCCGAATCGCCTCAGCCCGTGGAGAAATCTCTATATCCCCCAAAGCTTCAAGACAATGGCAATACGCACTGGCATGCCCAATCACCGTGTCCCCTGCAATAGACTCTGCCAACAGAGAGGCCCTCTCTAAAGAAACCTCTTCCATCATCTTTTCAATTCCCCGGTGTTGGAAGCCTAACTGAATCTCCAAATTCAAGACTTCCTCTCCATGGCATTGAAAACGAAAATGTCCTGGCTCAATAATGCCCGCATGAACAGGCCCAACCGCCACTTCATGGACCTCATCGCCCTGGACCTTATAAAAGGGGTATTCTTGTTTAATACCATGACGAACTGGTTTAAGCCAGGGATGACCTTCAGGGGTGATACCCAATTGCTCGGCTATTTCTCGCTCAAACATATGCGCTTGAGGAAGCTCTGGCGTCAAGGACTGAAATGAGGCCTTTAAAGAAAAGACTTTCATGGAAAAGACCATGATTTGTCCCTCTTCGTCGTGCCCTAAAATGGCAAAAATTTGGGCTTCTCTATTATCTTGAAGAAGACCAAACAAATTGATCAAGCGCGCCCCATGAGAACACCCGTTAATAATAGTCTGGCGAAATAATTCTTCCTTCAAAACAGGTATCTGCTTGATTTCAAAACACGCCCCATTACGGACAGACAATACGTCGCCTTGCACGTTACCTGCCTCCTAAAAGATTGGCCGCCTCATTAATGACCCGATAAAAACTATCCGGCATAAAAATCCCGATAAACAATAAAATAACCACGAAGACAGCTTGCGGCATGATCATAAAAAAATCTTCTTTAACATCCGTCTTTTCATGCAAAGACCCCTTCCCTAAAGCCATACTTAGAATAATCTTTGAAAAACCGATAAAAATAACGGACAGGAATAAAAGATATAAACAGACAACCACATAATGATGGCCCGTCAAGGCTTGCTTCAATATCAATAACTCACTATAAAAAATCCCAAAAGGCGGAAATCCAGCCAACACCACCAACCCTAATATCAAAAACAATCCCGTTGCCTTAAACTTATGAATAACTCCCTGGATATCCTCAATCTTTTTAGTGTGATAAATCTGATACAGATTCCCTGCTGTCAAGAAAATCAGGGCCTTAGCAAAGGCGTTATTTATCATATGAAAAACGCTGGCCCATAACCCTGCCCCGCCTAAGCCTAAACCTAAAACCAAAAGGCCCATGTGTTCAATGCTCGAGTATCCCAGCATGCGTTGAAAATCTTTTTGCCCAAGTATGAAAATGGCCGCGACCCCCAACGACAAAAGACCCAGAAGGACCAATACCGGAGAAATAAAATCTTGCAAATGGGCATGAAAGGCAATTTGACAAACCCTAAACATAGCTAAAAACCCGCAGGCGGTCAGGGCTGATGACATCAAGGCTGCTAAAGGAGCTGCTGTTTGGCCATAAGCATCTGGCTTCCAGGTATGCATAGGAGCTAATCCCATTTTAGTGCCATAACCGACAATAAGAAAGATAATGCTCAGTTTTAGCCACGACAAGGACAGAAGCGGCGCATGATTCAAAAGATCCACTAAAAAAGACACTCTTTATCCCTGTGGTCACGGACAAGGCCAGAAAAATCGTCCCGAGCAAACTTAAACCAACGCCCATAGATGAAATCAATAAATATTTCCATGTTGCCTCAATGCTATAGGGGGTCTTTTGGTAAGAAATCAATGGCGCGCCTAACAAGGTGGTGACTTCAATAGCAATCCACAAAAGCCCCATATGTCGGCTCAGTGTCACCAAACTAATGGCTGATAATAAACACAATAAGCACGTCATCAAAACTCGATCTGGCCTTTGTTGGGTTTTAAGATATCCTGCCAAATAAATCGAAACCAAAAAAAACAAAACACTGATGATGGTCAAAACCATTTGACTTATCGCATCAAACCCTAAAAAAGGCATGCTCTTGGGCCATAACAAATCATTCACCCAAGCCCTGTGCGAAGAAACACCTAGCATGGTCACTAAATGAACAAAAGCCGTGACCAAAAGAATTACGGTCCTTGTCCGTGCCTCCTTGGTCAAAAAAGTCACTATGGCCATGAGCACCGGGAAAACTAATAATAAAAATAGCACCATTTATCGTTATTCCTTGAGATTAACTAAATTCACTGTACTGGCAGATCCAAATTCCTGATTAATCTGATTCACAATGACCCCCATTATTAAAACACCCACAAAAATATCCAAAAGTATCCCCATCTCCACTAAAAGGGGTGTTTTCTCCAAAAGCAACAGGGCAAACAAAAATATCCCGTTTTCCATGACCAAATACCCTATAATCTGTGTGATAGCCTTAAACCTGGTCACTAAAAGCAAAAATCCAATCATAATGACTGAAAAGGCGCAAGGCACGAGGAGATTGGAAGAAATCTTGACCGGTAAATCCAGCCTTGCGGAAATCAAAAAAGACCCTGCAATCAAGACGCCTCCCAATAAAAGGGTATGCCCATAAGAAATCAACGGTTGGCCTTCTCGCCTGATAGAAACATGCCTGATAGCCCAGAAAAAAACCAAGGGCATTAAAACCACCTTTAAGACAAATGTTTCTAAAGCCAAAATCCCGGCATGAAATCCAGGGAGTATCATTATCGGTACAAGGCAAAGAAGAAAGGATTGGGCTGCAAAAAGCTGAATCGTTGTCCTTAAACGATTATTGCCCAGGACAATCACTCCCATAAAAACAATGGCAATCAAGCACATATCAAGCCAGATCATCTATACTCCTCTGATTAAAACCACTAAAAACCCGACCAAGGCTAAAATAAAAGACCCTGTCAATAATTGCGGGATACGATTCAAGCGCAGGCGTGCCATCGATGATTCCACACAGCCTATGCCCATGGCCAAGATGACCATGCCTACAAAAAATTCACCCATCTGAATCAAAACAGGTTGATGGTCCAAAGGAAGAAGGACATCCACCAGCAATCCTCCAAGCACAAATAATTTAATAGCACTTCCATATAAAATAAACGCAAAGTCCCATCCACTGTGGTCTAGGACGCGGGCCTCATGGATCATGGTCAATTCCAAATGTGTTTGAGGATCATCCACAGGGATACGGGCATTTTCTGTCAATAAAACCATGAAATAGCTGCCCCCCACCAGGATAAGCGCGGGCCCGTCCGTCCACCAAGACACCGATAAATCGCCGCCTACCATTTGGGACAAAATAAGCTTCTTTGATAACAAGGCTAAAACAATAAAATTTAAAAATAAACAACATTCCGCCAAACAGGAAAACGTGGCCTCACGCGCAGCACCCATGCCCTCAAAACTGGATCCTGTATCAAGGGCTGCTATCACCATCACAAAACGCGCGAGCGTATAAAGCCCGGCAAAAAGAAGAACATCACCCCAAAAAAAACACGGTGCGTGTATCCCCCCAAAAGGCAGGACAAGACATGAAACCAATATGCAAACAAAAGACAAAAGAGGCGCTGCCTGAAAAATCCAGGTTGTGGTCACACTATAAACATTGCCTTTGCTGAATAATTTAAAAATATCATAATAAGGCTGCAATAAAGGAGCGCCCCATCGGCCGGCAAAAAAAGCCTTGGTCTTGCCGATAATCCCTAAAAGCAAGGGAGAAAAAATCAGGACAATTAGAAAATGTATTAAAATTAACATATACCTTAATCTATAAATATTTAAATTCTTTTGCATTTTGAATGGGTAGGAATGGTATAGATTAGCGGGTGGCTTGGCCGGCGTGTTAACGAGCGCACGACCAGTGCCCAAGTCAGCGGTAAAGGGAAACCCCCTTTCTGGCCGCTGATAGGGTTGCCATTCGCCAAGAGGAGCACGTTAACGCGCCGGCCAAGACAGGCCCCGCGTAAGATTAAGCTTTGCTACCCATTCAAAATTTCAAAGAGCCAATATTTATTCTTTAAACCATCTTCCAAATTAATAACGCTAAAAGAAAAACAAAAATATAAAGCAAATACAACTGCGTATACCCGCACTGGATCCTCTTTAATTTTCCTGATAGAAACTTAATAAATTCAAAAACAGGACGGAACAAAAACACCTCTGAAGCCTCAACCACGTGGGAAGACACCTCTGCTTCTTTTGGAAAATACCCTTCTGGCTTGACCCCAGAAACCTTAAACCCTAAAACGGGACGAAAAACACGCAATAAAGATTCCGCAAATGAGGAGGCTGTATATTGCATGCGGCCGGTCATATAAGAATACCCGCAACCCCATGTTGGACCCTCTTGGATAGGCAATACCTTCATGGCCTTCTTTTTTAAGAAAACCAAAATGGCGGTGATAATAACGACCACCCACAATATCATAATGACCATCAATAACGGCGATAAAATAACATTTCCCATCTCTGGAGGAATTGGCCTTGAGCAAATGACGGACGCGGCATGAAAAGCAAACATGACCATGCTCCTTGGGAAAAAACCTATCCACACGCAAATCACACCCAACACCGCCATAGGCAAGCACATACTCATCGGTGATTCCTTAATGAGGGAATTATCGATAGACCGGCTGTTCCCTAAAAACATGACCCCAAAAGCCTTTGCAAAACAGGCTGCGGCCAAGCCCCCCATCAAAACCAAGGCAATGACCCCCATGCTGCTTAAAATAATGCCGGTCATGGGCAAATGAAACATCCCTTCAAATAATCCCCTAAAAATAAGCCATTCACTAATAAAGCCATTAAAAAGCGGCAGGCCGCAAATCGAAAGCGAACCTATTAAAAATAAATGACCTGTCCAAGGCAAATATTTTAAGAGGCCGCCAAGACGGTCTATCTCTCCTATATGGGTTGAACGGATAAGAGAGCCTGCGCTTAAAAACAACAGGCCTTTAAATACCGCATGATTAAAGACGTGTAACAAAGCGCCTGCATAACCTATGAGGGCAATGACACTATTGTGTTCAATTTGTCCCCATAAACCAATCCCTAAGCCTAAGGTAATAATTCCAATATTTTCAATACTATGATAGGCCAATAACTTCTTTATTTCATGCTGTCCTAACGCGTACAAAACCCCGCACACTCCTGAAATCATTCCGATCAATAAAAGTAAGATAGCGCACCAATGAGGGAAATCCCTGACAAGGCAAAAAACCCTCATTAAACCATAAATACCTATTTTAATCATGACCGCAGACAAAACCGCTGACACATGACTGGGTGCCGCGGGATGCGCATGAGGCAGCCATATATGTAAAGGTATAAAACCTGCCTTGACCCCAAACCCTATCAAGCCCAAAATAAAAATAATCCCTGCTAAAAAAGGCGTAAATGGGCACGCTGCCATTTGATCAAAATTCATGGAGCCACTGTGGGAGGCCATGATAAGAAACATCAGCCATAAACAAAAACCGGCAATATGCGTGGCCAACAAAAACAAATGTCCTGCTCTTGTGACCTCTGGTCTTTCATCATGCAAGGTAATCAAAAAATACGAGGACAAGGTGACCATTTCCCAAGCCATTAAAAATAAAATGCCATTGCGAGCGACAACGACCAACATCATGGCCATAAACGCAAATTGATACAGCGCGTAATGAAAACCAAGGTTCTTTGCCTCTGTAGTTTTAAGATATCCATACCCATAAATCCCGGAAATTAAAAACAGGATAATGATCGCTGATAAGAAAAACGCAGAAAGCGCATCCATGCCTATATAAAATTCGCCCAAAGGCATCCTGATATTCAAATACAAATCCTCAACCACAGGGCTTATCAAAACATGGAAAACCGCCATCAGGCCTAGAACACTGGCCACAATCAGAGAACCTAAAAAGAGGGCATTACAGATATTCTTAAACCGCACACTGAGGCAGATTAAAAGAATGGACATCACCAAAACTGTTAGACTGCAAAAAAGAAAATTCATAATCTCACGCTAGTTCTATATAGGGCTTGGTAGTTATTTTTTAAACTACTGTTGCCCCGCCAATCTTCGTCACCGATTCAGAAAGACAGCCTTAAAGGGCGTTGTCTTTCTGAAAAATTAGAAAAGATTGGCGGATAAAGGCAACGCGTAGTTGAAAAAATAACTACCAAGCCCTATATAGAACTCACTATTTTAAACTGTTGTCGATTCCAACACCCTTATCTGAGCTAAAATTTTCTCACTGGACGCCTTAGACTGCAGATGTTCTTGCAATCTGGGATTTTGCAAAAAAAACGCCAAACGGCTTAAAACCGCCATATGAACCTTGACTGACGGGGTCAAAAGCGTAAATACAACCCGCACCGGCTTATTATCAAAAGCCTTAAAATCAACCGGATTTTTCAAAAAAGATAAGGTGATCAACGCCTCGTCAATAGGCAAAACAACCGGATTACGGACATGCGGCAAAGCCACCCCTTCACCGACCGCTGTTGACGTCAATCTTTCACGCACGATAAGCATGGCTGAAAGTGCTTCTCTATTGGACTTTTCAGGTAAAGGCAAAATATCCACAATGTTCTTAATCGCCTCTTCCCTCTCCTGGCCTGGGATATCATAATAAATACCACCCTTTTTGACAGCCTCATAAATCAAGCCCTGGTTCTGATGATGCTTTTCACCTAAGCTCAAGACTTCAGGGGTCAACTTGATCTGGTGCTCCAAGGCCCAATCAAGCACCGCGATATAATTAAAATGATACTGTTCATTGGCCATGGTACATGGCATGTGGTGTTTTTCAATCCACTCATGCACGACTTTTTCTGGCACATGAAACACCTCTAATATGTTCCGAAGCGTCAACTGCACGCGTTTCTCCTTCCTTAAATAACCTTTGACTGATGGATTTTTCGACGGTAAGTCAGTAAAGGCAGGTCACGATATTATGAGAATTCACAACTTTTATATTTTATACCCAAAACTCCCCTTGTCAATGCCTGGGGCTGTAAAAGAAACAATAATTTTTAAAAACCATTTGACATATTCTTCGTCATATGACATATTATTTCGACGAAAGAGGTGGCGCATGAAGGACAAATACATTAAAAGATTGATTGATATTAAAACGCTGCTAAAAGCTAAGTCTTATTTTCTGTTTGGACCTCGTCAGACGGGGAAAAGTTCATTAATCCGCCATACATTATCCGGTGCAAAAATTTATAATTTACTTGATGACAGAATATTTCTTGAATTCAATTCTCGACCTGGCCGGCTTAAGGAAGAAATTACAGGCACAGACGAATTGGTCGTCATTGATGAAATTCAACGCATACCACAGCTTTTAAATGACGTGCATTTGCTCATTGAAGAGAAAGGGACACGATTTCTCCTCACAGGGTCAAGCGCAAGGAAACTGCGTTCTAAAGGTGTCAATTTATTAGGAGGCAGGGCAAGGGAGGCGCATTTACACCCCTTCGTTACAGCGGAATTAGGACAAGAATTTTCTCTTGATCGAGCGTTGAATGCGGGCCTTATCCCATCAATATATTTTTCGGATAATGTCCATGCGGATTTAAACGCCTACATTGCTAATTATTTAACCCTGGAAATAGCCGCTGAAGCATTGACGCGCAACATACCCGCGTTCACTCGATTTTTGACTGTTGCCGCTCTATGTAATGCAAAAATTGTAAATTTTACAGAGGTCGCTGGCGATGCGCAGGTAAAAAGAACGACGATTTATGAGTATTTTGAAATTCTTAAAGATACTTATTTAATGCGTGAATTGCCAGCGTATCTTAATGGCAAAAAAAGGAAACCCATAGCGTCATCGAAATATTATTTTTTTGATATCGGCCTCGCACGACAATTACAGGGACGGGTAGCATACACGCCAGGGACAACGGAATATGGGGACGCGTTTGAAACGTTTATCATCAATGAATTCTTCGCCTTTAGTGATTATGTCCATCCTTTGCGTTTAAGCTTTTGGCGTTCCACAACAAACCTTGAGGTTGATTTAATAATAGACGATCACACGGCCATTGAAATCAAAGGTAAACAGCATATAAGCTCAGAGGATATAAAAAACTTAAAAAACATTTCAGAAGAGCATGCTTTTAAACGGTTATTTTGTGTTTGTTTGGAAAGTCGGTCAAGAAATGTAGGCAACATAAAAATAATACCGTATCAAGATTTTTTAAAAATGCTTTGGGATAAAAAATTTTGCTAATTGAAAGTGTGGGTTTCAGTACAAGTGTCCGGTTATAAGTTAAACAATTGCAACTGCTTATGGTTTTCGATCTGGTCATCGATAAGGTGGTTTCTGTAAGTGCTTGAAATATATCCTGACTTCGTCAACGGGACACCCTAACAAGATTACTCCCACAGTGTTTAAGAATACTGTCATATAAAATTTGTTGTTCAGGACTCATTTTAAGCATCAACCGCTTTTTTTCTATTTCATCAGGCAGCTGACATTCGATAGCGTACATGTTCTGTGTTAGTTCTATAGCCCGTTTAGGACTAAGCTGTGTTCTATTCTCTATCAGCGATCGCTCAAGATCCCTATAAATCGTATAAGCAACAAAAGCAATGCAAATATGGGCTTCAATCCGATGCTTACGATAATGGTAAATTGGCCTTATCCTTAAATCTGTCTTGGATATTCTAAATGCCTGCTCAATTTGCCATAAATGCCGGTAATTCTCTATGACTTCCTTCTCTGATAACGTCGTATTGGTAATATAACCCTTTAATCCGTCCCAAAGGCCATCTGCCTGGACTTTTTCTTCATCAATCTCTATCGATACCTGTCCTTTTAGCGTTAAAAATTTGTTGTAGCCGCGGTTATTAATGTGCTGCTTGCTTAATCTACCTGATTGTATCCGTTGACGCAGCTTGTTTAAACCGCGCTCCCTGTTGTAATGGTCTTTTTTCTGCCGTGTGTCTGAATAGCTAACAATCAATCTCGTTCCATCTGGGCGCTCAAACGTGACAGCATCAGAATTCTTTATCCTTGCTACATCTTGAAGAATTGCTTGCTTGATTTCAGCAGACTCATTCTTGATCCGCCCGCCAATAATAAATTGATAGCCGTTTTTCTTAAGTTCCTCAAGGTTCCTTTTAGAGAGCATGGCTGCGTCTGCTATGACCACAGGGTTCCCAAGTCCAAATCGTTCCTTTATCTTAGCTAATGTCGGCAATAATGTCTTACCCTCAAAAACATTCCCTTCAAAAATGTCATAGCCTATAGGATAACCATTTTGTCCAACCAATAATCCCAGCATGATTTGCGGATTACGGAATTTACCGTCTTTCGAGAACCCTATCTTGCGCAAATCATCTTCATCCTCAGCCTCAAAATACAGTGTCGTCATGTCATAAAAGACAACGGTTATGTCCTTTAATACCCCACGAGTATATTCAAATGCCACCTTTTCAACCGTCTCTTTATAGCTACTGCGCAGCGTGTCTAAAAAACGGTATATCGTCGCCACGTCTACAACAACCCCTTGGTACCGATACAGATA
>JADFXW010000050.1:10350-10625 GCA_015233375.1 Candidatus Omnitrophota bacterium
TTTCATCCTTGATAACACTAAATCCTATCTTGTCAAAGAGCGCCCCTAAAATAAGCTCTGGGCCTATCGTTTGCACCTGCGTGTTGACAATGCCTGTTATGTATTCTTCAAGATCTACCGCGGTAACGTTCTTAAAAAGTTCTGCTTGTTGCCCGTTGTTATTCAAAACTTGGCGTTCAGCTTTCCTGAATAAATATTCGGTTCTTTCGTATTTAGGGCGAAAATCTTGGGCTTAAAAGTCCGCAGTGCTGGTGAATCTTTAATAAAAAATAGCG
>JADFXW010000051.1 GCA_015233375.1 Candidatus Omnitrophota bacterium
GGAGATGCGCATGCCGCAGGCTGGCATCAAGGAGACAAGGACCCGGGATGGTGGGATTCGAGGATTGGCCCGGACAAGGCCTCTGATACAAATGATTATTTTGTGATTTGTTCCAATGTCTTGGGCGGCTGCAAAGGTTCAACAGGGCCTTCGAGCATGAATCCACAAACAGGGAAGGCGTATGGCTTGGCTTTTCCTTTAATTACCATTGGGGATATGGTCCACTGCCAAAAAAGGTTGGTTGAATCTTTGGGTATTGAGAAACTGCTTGCTGTTGTTGGTGGATCCATGGGAGGGATGCAAGTCCTTTCCTGGATGATTAATTATCCTAAAGCCATGAAAGGCGCTCTACCTATTGCGACAGCTGCCAGGCATTCACCACAGCAGATCGCTTTTAATGAGGCAGGCAGGCTTGCGATCATGGCAGACCCTCATTGGAATCATGGAAATTATGATAAGGCCCATCCTCCGGCCAAAGGTTTGGCTGTCGCCCGGATGATTGGGCATATTACCTACATGAGTGATGAATCCATGGCTGAGAAATTCGGACGTCAAAAGAAATGGCCATTAGCGGGCGAAAAATTTACTGCTGATTTTGAGGTGGAAGGTTATCTGCGTTACAGGGGAGATAATTTTGTGAAACGATTTGATGCCAACACCTATTTGTATATCACCAAGGCCATTGATCATTTTGACGGGTTTGCAGGTAAGTCTGCTCAAGAGGCTTTTGAAAACGTTAAAGCCAAGGTCTTGGTCATTGCTTTTAAATCAGATTGGTTGTATCCAGTGTATCAATCGCAAGAAATTGTACGGGCTTGTAAAATGGCGGGTTTGGAAACGAGTTTTTGTGAGGTGGATTCAACCTATGGGCACGATGCTTTCTTGCTTGAGATAAAGGAAGAATCTCATTTGATCCAACATTTTTTGAAAAGGTTGTGAGACGTGATTGAGACGAATAAACATATTCAGCCGGATCATCGTATTATTTTAGGAATGATTGGGCAGGGGGCCTCTGTTCTTGATTTAGGTTGCGGGGATGGGGAATTGCTCCATTTGCTGATTCAGGAAAAAGGTGTGAAGGGGCATGGGATTGAGATAAGTGAGGAGGCGATTTATAAATGTATAGCCAAGGGCTTGAATATCCTGCATGGGGACATTGAAAATGGTTTGGCTGATTATAAGGCCCAATCGTTTGATTATGTGATCCTTAATGAAAGCCTTCAGCAGATAAGGCATTTGGATTTGGTTTTGCAGGAATCGTTGAGGGTGGGCAAAAAGGTCATTGTTGGTTTTCCAAATTTTGCCTATTACCGCTCTCGGATACAGATATTTTTTTCTGGAAAGACACCTGTTAATGCGGCATTGCCTTATCAATGGTATGAAACACCGAATTTGCACTTTTTAAGTATCCTTGATTTTATTGAATATTGCCGCCAAAAAAATATTAATGTAGAGCGTCAGGTGTTTCTAGGCAAGGACAGCCAGGTATGTTTTTTTCCTAATGTCTTTGCCCAAACCGGGATTTTTTTAATTTCTAATAGTAGACAAATTTAAAGCGACAAATTAAAATTAGTTCTTTGTAATTTTGAGTAGGTAAGTTACTCTATGTGCGTGGGATGGAGGGAGGGCTATTATATTTTCTGAACGGGATATTTTGGCCGTTTGCGTCTGTTTACAACAAATTTTTTCTAAAGCATCCTTAGTATATTTGGAAAAAATTTGTTGTAAATCCTTGCAAACATTTGGCCAAAAATCCCTTATTGTTCCGAAAATATAATAGCCCTCCCTCCATCCAAAGCATGATTTACCCATTCAAGTGCGCCAATTTCAAAGAACCTTAGAATTAATTATTTTTTAGGAGGGAGTGTCTTATGAAAAAAATTTCTTATCTACTAACCATAATTCTATTTTTGGCAACTGTCTCTGGATGTGCTAATCCTTATAATCATGAAGGTGAAGGGGCTGTGGCTGGGGGTGTTTTAGGTGCTGTGGCAGGGGGTATTATTGGGCATCAAAGCCATGATACAGGGGCAGGGATGTTGATAGGTGGGGCGGTGGGTGCGGTTGCGGGCGCTGCTGTTGGTTCCCAGATGCAAAAACCCCTCCCGCCGCCAGAGCCTGCTCCAGTGGTGGTGGCGCAACCTGTTGTGCCTTCAACCACGTATGCTGGAGATACGGTCACGGTCAATGTCCCTGATAGAACGGGTGGATACACGTCGGTTGTGCTTAAGAGATCTGGTAATGGATATGTGGGGCCGCAAGGGGAGTATTACAATCAGGTCCCATCCACTGCCCAGTTACAAGCCATGTATGGGAAATAGATGTGATATTTTGTTATATCCTTTGTGTCTATATTCCTTTTTTAACCAAGAGAGGGGTTTATAATGATTAATTCAAGGAAAATGTCAATGTATGTTGCAGGCTTAGGATCTTTTTTATTAATGTTAGTGCAAGCCTCAACAGTTTTCGCGCAAGTATCAAATCAGACGGTCGGGCAAATGCCTGGAGAAATGACCCTTTGGCAGACACTCAAGGCAGGCGGCGGGGTCATGGTTGTTATAGGCCTTTTGTCTGTGGCTGGAGTTTCTATTATTATTTATGATTTTATGATGCTCACCGTCAATAGACTTGTGCCTCGCTATCTTTTTGAAGATGTTATGAAAAAATTAGAATTTAAGGATTGGGCCGGGGCCAAAAAGGCATGCTATAAAGCTCCGGGTTCGATTATTTCTAAAATCGTTTTAGCAGGTCTTGAGCGTACCAACCCCACAGATGACGCTGCGGCCGAGGCCATGGAAAATGTGGCCAGGGTTGAGGTGACTAATATGTGGCAGAACATCAGTTATCTTTCAGATATTGTGGCGGTTGCTCCTCTTTTAGGTTTGTTGGGTACTGTATTGGGTATGATCCAAGCGTTCCATGCGGTCCCTTTGCAGTCAGCCAGCCTTAAAACAACATTATTGGCAGCGGGTATTTCTAAGGCCATGGTGACTACAGCCTCAGGGCTGGTGGTGGCTATCCCAGCGCTTATTGCGTATTCTTATTTTCGTGGATGTGTCCAGCAGATAACCAATATTGTCGAAATTTATAGCACGGATATTATTAAGGCCATTCGAAGAAGATAAGTCAACAGGAGACTATATGTCAAAATTTGATGTTAGTGAATATCAGCGGCAGCGACCAATGATCCAATTGGCTCCTTTAGTGGATATCGCGTTTTGGGCCTTGATGTTTTTTATGATTATAGCTGTTTATAATCAGATGGAAGTTCAGATGAGCTTGAATTTGCCGAAATCCGCAACAGCCGTGCAATCAGCTCAAAGTACCGGGAAAATAGTTATTAATATCAGTCGGGACGGCCATTTTGTGGTCAACCGTAAAGAATACAACCAAGGGGGCTTGGCCAGCATGTTGGTTTCAGTGGCCAAATTATTTCCTAATCAACAGGTGATTATTCGTGCGGATGAATTTAGTTACCATAAATATGTCATCCAGGCGCTCGATGCCTGTAATCGTGCCAATCTTTCAGATATCTCTTTCTCAACCCTGAGGGACGAGACGGCCAAATGAATTTGAAGGTCATTTTTATCGCTATTGTTTTTTTATTTCTTGGGTCCACTTTGTCACAGGCAGATACAACACTGCCTTTGAAAGAGGCGGAGGAGTTTGACTTTGCTCAAGGCCTGCTTTCACGGGGGCTTTATGATCAGGCCATTGAGCAATATCATAAATTTATTGCTAATTATCCTCAAAGCAATTTTTTGCAGGATGCTTATTTGGCCATTGGAGAAGGGTATTTTTTGTCCCAAGATTTAGATAAGGCGAGGGATGCCTTTAATCAATTCAAGAAATTATTTCCCCATTCGAATCAGATCCCTTTAAGCTCACTGCGTTTAGGTCAGATAGCCCTTCAAGAGAAAGAATATGATAACGCCATTAAGGAATTAACATCTATTAGTACCACTCCAGAACTTCAAAAAGATAAGTTGCAAGCCGTGTATTTCTATTTAGCTCATGCGTATGCAGGTAAAAACGATGATTCTAGTGCCTTAGATTTTTTGCAAAAAGCGACCCAGGTTAAAGAGGCGTCTTTTTATACGGCGGTTGCGTATAAGGAAATGGGCCAGATGGAGGCTCATAAGGGGCAATATGACCTGGCCATGGAGTCTTATGCAAAAGCAATGGCACAAAAAGCTGATGAGGCGCTTAAAATTGAATTAATTTATCGCATGGCAGAGGCCCAGTTCATGGCGCTTAGGTATGAGGAGGCTCTCAAAGGATTTGAAAAAGTCATTGATGAGCATCCTGGTTCTGTGTTTGAAAAAGATGCGTTGGCCAATATGTTACTGGCCTTTTTTAATCTGGGAAAATATGAGGCCCTTCTTGATGAGTATCAAAAACATATAGCTCAAATCAAGGAGGACAATACTTATTTTCAAATTCATTTTTCAGCGGTGTTGGCCTTTATTGAGTTAAAGCAATTTGATAAAGCCAATGCTTTTTTAGACAGGGCCTTGGCCTTGCCTGGCCTTAAGACCACAGAGATGGCGAGGGTGTTTATTAAAAAAGCGGACATATTAATTCGCGAGAAAAGATACAAGGATGGTTTAGCCTTATTGGAAGGCTATTCTTCTCAAAATGTGGATCATCCAGATGAGAATTTGTTTTTAAAAGCCCGTGCTTATTATGGTTTGGGTGAATTTGAAAAAGCTTTTAATCTTTATCAGAATGTGCGTATCAATTTTCCGAATTCGTATTTCGTTAAGGCGGCCTTCTTAGGAGAAGCCTACGCCCTTAAGGAACAAGGGCGCGCTCAAGAGGCAGAGGCGTTATTTTTAAAGAATTATGATATTCAAGACACTCCAGCGTTAAAAAAAGAGGCGCTCTATGAAGCGGTGATGGCGGCTCTTAAGGCGTTCGATCTAAAAGGGGTCATTCAGACAGCGTCGGATTATTTAAAGGCATACCCCCAAGACGACTCATCCAGTGATGTTTTGTTTGCTTTGGCCGATGCGTATCAGAGAAATAGCCAGGCCCAAGACGCGATTAAGTTGTTAGAAGGGTATTTGGCTCAAGCGACAGTGGCTAAACCTAATACCGCTTATTTTTTGTTGGGCTTTTATGCCCAATCTGCGGGGGACAATGAGAAGGCGTTGGCCTATTACGCGCGTGTTGAGAAGACGAAGGAAGCAGGCAATTTTTATCTAGGGGCCATTAAGAATACAGCGATGATTTATTTGAATCAGAAGAACGATGAGAAGGCTCGGGCTTATTTTGATCGCTTGATAACTGAGGCAGGTCCGAATGATTTACAAATGGACACGTATATTTGGGTTTGTAATCAATTTTTGAAAGGTCAAAAATACGAAGATGTTTTACGCGTGGCTGGCCAGGCTGAGAAGAAATTTCCTTCAGCAGACCTTCAAGAAATTGAATATTTTAAAGCAGAAGCCTTTCGGGGTATGGGGCGTTGCGATGAGGCGAATAAGGTGTATATAGTGGTTGCTCAATCCAAAGCAAAAAATGCGTATACGGGAAGTGCTCATATAGGATTAGGCCTGTGCTTAGGGAGCGTCCGTCATTTTGATGAGGCTAGAAAAGAGTTCAAGAAAGTTTTAGAGGAAAATGCGGATGATTATACACTTACTGTCCATGCCAGGTTTGAAGAAGCGAGGGTCGATGAAAACCAAAAAGATTTTAACAGTGCTTTGAAATTGTATCTTTTGATAGCTTCTATTTATGATGATGACCATTATTGTTCAGAGAGCCTTTTGGGGGCTGCTAAAATTTATGAGCGTTTTACCCAGAAGACGAATGCTTTAAAGCTTTATCATGAGATTTTAGAAAGATATAAAACAACCACCGCAGCCTCTGTGGCTGCAGAAAGGGTGCGTTCTTTAAAGTGAACCCTATAGTCCGTAAAAGAATAGTGACAGCCTTGATGATTTCTTTGGTTTTCCATACGGGATTTTTGGTGTGGAGCTATTTTGCCAAAATTTTACCTGAAATCCCATTCTTTGAGAAACCTGAAGCTGTGTTTCATGTCAAGATTGAAAGGCAGGAGAGCGAAGGCCGTGGTAAACTCCAATTTGATAAGCCGACATCGTATCCAACGAATAAAAGCAGTTTTGCTTCTGAACTGATGGCCAAAAGGCCTTTGGTAGAACTTCAAGAGTTATTTAAGGACAATATTGATTCGAACGTCCCTGTGAATAAACAATCTTTAGCTTCTTCTGCGATTCATCAAGATGAAATGTTTAAAAGGTCAGATCGTAATGACCTTATCATTACTAAAAAAACACGGCGTGCGGTACGGGAAAATCTGGTGGCTGAGGGAGATGTCCCGCATGAGAATTTTACGTCAGGAGCACCCGTCTTTGAATCTGGCGATGCTTTTTCCAAAAACTTTTTGGATAAAAGCGCTATTCCTGCAAAATCATTTTCAGCTGCTCTGATGAGAACAGCAGCTGGCCAAAATGGATTTCAGGAGTTTCAGCCAGGCCCCATGGGAATAGCTCATCAATCTCAAGCCGTGGATCTTGGGACCGCTTTAACCTATCAGTTGTTCAAATATACAGACCCCGCGTCCGGCCAGAAATATTTTAAGCTTTTAGTGAAGGTGAGGGATGCAACCATGAATTTCCCGGTTGTGCCCAAGGAAGTGATTTTTCTTGTTGATGCGTCTGGTAGTATTGGCAAAGATCGTTTAGCGTATTTTGAAGAAGGGTTGATGTATAGTCTGAAGCACTTAAATCCTCATGACCGTTTTAATATTGTTATTTTTAAGAATAAACCCGTCTTCTTTAGTCCTGTTTCACTTGGTAACTCGAACAAAAACATTAAAGATGCTATTGAATTTATTCAAGATATCCAGGCGTGGTCAACAACAGATATTTATCAGGCCCTTCGTTCCAGTATTGATTTAAAAAATCCTTTTGTGCCCTCTTATAGGGTGGTTATGACGGATGGTTATCCGACCAAGGGTATGGTGGATACTCGTCATGTGATTAATGAAATTTCGACGATCAATGATAATAAGGTCAGTATTTTTACCTTTGGCGGAGGTGTTTCGGTGGATAGGTATATGCTGGATTTTATCGCGTTTAAAAATCGAGGCTGGTCAACGGTGGTGGACCGTCAATATTTGATGGGCCGCCAGTTGTGCAAGTTATATGATGAAATTAAAGACCCGCTTCTATTAAATGTGCGTTATTATGTCAGCAGTCTTGACGAGAGCCAGATATTTCCGCAGGTCATGCCAGACTTCTTTAAAGGGTCTTCGTTTGTGATTTATGGGCGGTATACTAAGGAAAACAAGTTTATTGTCCAAATCCGGGGAGAAATGGCCAAGGATAAAAAAGAGTTTATTGTCAATGCGTCTCTTCTGGATGCCTTGCCTGGGGACAGGCAGATCGCTTATAATTGGGCCTTTCATAAGGTGTATTATTTAATTAGCCAATTAAAATATAATGAAAACAATGAAACCTTGCTTCAGGCTATCAATGATCTTTGCGAACAGTTCCATATTATTACCCCTTATTCTATAGGCCTTCAAGGCAGACACGCCTCTTCAGTCCCAAGAAAAGTCAAGACGACTGTTGGGGCACAGGCCCCAAAGAAGATTGTTATCAAGGCACAAGCGGTGCATAATCAGGGCGTTGTTAATAAACATTAATTGAGGGTCGATGTTATGGATATCTTCCAGACGAAGCTGTTTATAGACTCGATGGTTTATGATTTTGAGACGGTACGGTATTTGCTTGAATATGGAAGGATCAAAGAAACATGGCCTGTTATGGAAAAGATTTTCTTAAAAGTAGAATCTTTTCAAAAAAACAAGGACCAGATCGCTTTTGACGGGAGAGCCCTTTTTTCGGAAAATTTTTGGCAACAGGATTTTCAAGGTCAATCGGTGGCAGCGTATTGTTTGAAGCTAAGAGATTTGGTTGAGGCTGATAGCGACCATTTACAACAAGAGATGGAAAAAATGGATTACGTGTCCTTCATCCATCATTTCCGTGGCCTTGTGTACATTGAGTTAAGTCGATTAAAAGCAAAGATCAAGTCTCCTGAAGAGAAGAAAATGGATCTTGCCTTTGTTATCGCTTCTTGTATTATCATGGCCATGTGCCTGTTTGTAGTCTTTTCATTTAAATCGATTGTCATACGATGAAAAACAGATGGATGGTGCCAGGCATCCTGCTTGCAGCTTTTCTATTAAAACTCTATTATATCTTCCATTTTACCACGTGGCAGCAGTCTTTGAATTTTGATATGGCCGCTTATTGGAATGGGGCCATGCAAAAGGCCTTGGGTCAACCTTTTTCCCTTGATCAATTTGCGATATTTCCGCCTTTTTTTATGTATTTTTTAGGGACGTTTATTCAATGGCCCATGAAGTTAGGATTTGGGGCGCATATCTTGCCAATGGTCATTGTTTTTAACGTTCTTTTGCAGTGTTTATCAGCGTATATCGTCTATTTGGTTCTTCATAAAATCACGGGTCGCCAGTTAATGGCTTGGGCTGGTTTAATATTTTATATTTTTTCTTATACGTCTCTTTATTTTAATGCCCTGGTTTTGCCGGATAATATGGCGGTGTCTGTGTTAGTCATGATAACCGGTTTAGTTTTTTTATTTGAGTTAAATGGTTTTGTTGTTTTTTGTGTGGGTTTTCTTCTGGGGGTAATTGTTAGCGCAAAGCCTCTTTTTGTGGGATTTCTTCCTGTTTTTATTTGGCGTGTTTTATCCAGTTCAAAAACAAAGGTCTTATTCAAGGCTTTTATTTTAATGGCTGCTTTAAGCATCGTCCCTTTATGGACCGTTATGGAGAATTACCATAATTCGCATGGAGAAATTATTGGCCTGAGCGTCAATGGCGGGGTGAATTTTTTTGAAGGGTGGGGACAGTGTGGGAAGATTAATAGTCAGGGTAAAGCGGGCAGCTATTGGGTGTATAGCCCTGGGGCCATGGATGAGCCGAGTTGGAAGCCGTTTAATACAGTGGAGCCTATTTATCATCAAGGTTATTTTTATAAATTGGGTATAGATGCGATTTTGAAAAACCCCATCGTTTTGGTCAAAAAAATGCTGTGGTTTAAAAAATTATTTTTTGGTGATTTAGCGCCGACCTTATCTCAAGAACCGCTGTGGTATTGCCGCGTTATGCCAATGATTCAATATATGCTTTATGGGATGTTGTTAGGCGCAGGGGTCTTGTTTGTTCTCCCTTTAAATTTTAAGGACTATCAAGTAATCCGTTTTCTTTGGCTTCTGTTATTATCCTTGGTATTTACTGTTTATTGTTTGGGTATGCCAGAGCGCCGGTATCTTTATTATATAGAATTTGGGATAGTGATTTTGTTTTTTGCTGCGGTAGATAAAATCGTGGAATTGCACAAGATTTATAAAAAAGAAATTTTAATTTATTTATTGGTCATTTTCTCCATTTTTGTTTGTGTTCCTTGTGCGTATAAGATGTTAGTTAGGTAAGGAGGAAGAAGAGAAATGAAGGTGGTGTTCATTTTATTGGCAAGCGTCGTGTTTTTGGGGCTATTGGGATTTTTTAGTCTTCACGCGGATGAAAGCGATTTAATAAAGGCAGATCGGCAAGCCTTGGCGGAGGCTTTTCGTGATGGCCGATCAAGCAAGATTTTGGCGGCCAAGGAGCAATTGAGCGATGATCTGGCCATGGAGGCTCTTGAGAAGCGTAAAGACACAGAAGGACACAGCATCCCTTTAGCGCCTGATGGTCAGGGGCATTTTTTAGTAGAGGTGCTTATCAATAACAAGGTCCACGCCTCGTTAGTTATAGATACAGGATCACCGGTTGTGGTTTTAAATGCTGATTTTGTCAAGAAATTAGACCTTGATGTCAATGAATTAGCGCCAGGGTATGTGGAGTTGCTCAATGGCAGATATAGGGCAGGGGCTTTGTCATTAAATAGTGTAAAAATAGGAGATGTTGAGGCCCATAACATAGGCACCACTGTTTTGATTGATGAGAATAAAGATATTAAGGATGGATTATTGGGTCTTAGTTTTTTAAGTAAATTCCACTTCAATTTGGACCAAACCGGCCAAAAATTAATCTTAAAAAAAGCGGATTAGGGAACTTTTCAGTTTTCTTCTTTGTCTAATAAGATAACGTGAGTTCGATATAAGGCTTGGAAGTTGTTTTTGAAAACTACTGTTGCTCCGCCAATCTTCATCACCGATTCTGAAAGACAGCCCGAAGGGCGTTGTCTTTCTGAAATATTAGAAAAGATTGGCGGAAAAAGGCAACCCGTAGTTGAAAAAATAACTTCCAAGCCTTATATCGAACTGACGGTAAGATAGGAAAATAAAAAGTTTGACCTCTGATTTTAAGAGGGCTAAAATAAAAATGTCTTCAAATTAAGTGAGAGGGGATGTCCTATGAAAATTACATTAAAATTTTTTAGTTTTCTTATATTGTTAAGTTTGTTGTTCCTTCAGCCGGTTTCTTCGTATGCCTGGTGGCATGGGCATGGACATGGGCATGGCCATGTGAGTGTTCATGTGGGCTGGTGGCCTAGCCCGTATTATGGGTATTATGATTATCCTTATTATTATGGTTCTCCCTATTATGATTATCC
>JADFXW010000052.1:0-2171 GCA_015233375.1 Candidatus Omnitrophota bacterium
CTTCGCTATGCCCTGAAGGCCCACAAGGGTGATTCCCCTAAAACCATTGTATTTGTCGATGATTTAGGAACTGAACAGTTATTGACTGTTTTTGAGGGGCTTAAATTGAGCAGGACAAGGGGGCATTCAGTGACCCTCTGATGGCACAAGGGCATAATGCGCCAGAAATCAAGGTGGACTATATTGGTGGCAATGAGAAAAAAAGAGAGGCCATTGTTTCTATTGGACAAGTCAGTTATCAAGTCAAAGAAAAAAGCAACCCCACAGACAACGTTCAAGTACTAGGCATCTCAGACTCAAGTGTCACCTTTGAGATAGGTCCACCGATTAATGCAACAAAAACAATTGATTTTAAGCCGGAATAAATATGCTGCCCAGAATCGGAAAAATTTTAACCGAAGACCGTCTGATAACCCAGGAAGAACTGGACCATTGCCTGGCGTATAAGAAGATGAATTCCAAAATACATTTGGGTTCTATTTTAAAGCACCATGGTTTTATTAATGATGAGCAGTTGGCAGATTGCCTTTCTAAACAAATCAACTGGCAGAGATTCAATGGCGAATATGTGCCTGACCATACGGTTTTAGAAAAGTTTGGCCTGGACTTTTTTTTAGCGCATCATATATTCCCTTTAAAAAATGGGGGTATCCCGTCTTTTATCATTTGTTATATTGATAATATCGAGGCCACGGATCTATTGAAGGAAACTTTTGGCCCAAAGTCAGTCCATTTTTATATTGGCACAGAATCTGATATTAGAAACGCCTTGGATCTGATCCTGCTTGAATCGCATAGGCAGAAATTATTGACTGAAATTGATTCCTTTCAATCGGAAGGGATTGACTCCTTGGTTTCATGGCTCAATGGGATCATTAATTTGGCCATTATGACAAGAAGCACGGATATCCATATTGAGCCAACAGGAAGGAGCACGGACATCCGTTTTAGGGTGGATGGGTTATTAACCACTGTCAGCTGCCTTAAACAAGAATATATCCCAAAACTCGCCAATATTATTTTAACTAAATGTAAAGGTAATCCCTGTGACTATGGAATCCAGGATGGGAGATTTGAACATGAGTTTAAAGAAATGTCGAGGTTGGTAGATGTTAGATTTTCTCAGATTCCCACCATTCATGGGCCCAGCATTGTCTTGCGCCTTCTTGATAAGAGGCGTTCCTCGATCCCTTT
The DNA here is from genome assembly GCA_015233375.1 of Candidatus Omnitrophota bacterium. GTDB lineage: Bacteria > Omnitrophota > Gorgyraeia > Zapsychrales > Fredricksoniimonadaceae > JABDGZ01. The sequence continues at coordinate 1,195 of JADFXW010000052.1, forward strand.
GGGGAGTTTAGGATATTCGGCCTATAACCAGCAATTAATAAACCAGGCCATTGTTGTTCCACATGGGTTAGTTTTAGTTACTGGTCCAACAGGGAGTGGGAAATCAACGACTCTTTCAGCCATCTTAAATCAGATCAAATCTATCTCTAAGAAAATTATTACGATTGAAGACCCCGTTGAAATAACCCATTCATTGATGTCGCAGGTTGAAATCAAAGGTGCCCAGCAGTTGACCTTTGGCATGGCTATTCGGGCTTTTTTACGTCAAGACCCTAATGTGATTTTAATTGGTGAGATACGGGACAGTGAAACAGCCCAGGAAGCTTTTCGCGCGGCTAACACAGGTTTACAAATTTTCTCAACCCTCCATACCAATGATCCCATTTCAGCCCTGTTAAGGTTAAAGGACCTTGGGGTTGATCCCGTCAATATCTCAAGCGCGCTTTTAGCCGTGGTGTCTCAAAGGTTAGTCAGAAAACTTTGCCCCTTTTGCAAGATATTGTATGACGCTGCATCTTCCAGATGCGAACAATATGAGGCCAAATATTTTAGTGAAGACGGCCAGCCCGTGTACCGCGCGAATGGTTGTAAGCACTGCAGAAATGGGTATTCAGGAAGAACGGTGGTGGCTGAGGTCTTATTAATAGATCAAGAAATCAAGGCCTTGATTGGCCAAAACCGGTTAGGCGAGATGGATGCGGTATTACGCGGCAGGGGAAACTACAGGACGATGATAGATGATATCAAAGGTCTCATAGAGACAGGAGAAACATCCATTGAGGAGGCTGTAAGGGTTTTAGGGTAAGGTTATGTATTGGCAAATGGAAGGCCTAACAGCTAAAAGGACACACATCATGCAAACGCTTGAGGGGAGTTTGGATGATGTCCATAATCATGCGGCTGTTTATGATATTGAGATTTTAAATATAAAGCCAGATTATAAAGCCTTGATAACAGGCTTTTTTCAAGGCAATCAG
>JADFXW010000052.1:2256-5951 GCA_015233375.1 Candidatus Omnitrophota bacterium
TGAATCTCTCGCCACTCTTGTGGAAACGGGTTCAAATAACAGCTTAAAGCAGGGTTTAAGAAAAATCAGCAATTATATTCATGATGGACGTTCTTTACAAGAGGCGTTTGAGAATGCGCGGATTTTTCCAAAGATAGTGTATGTTTCTTTAGCTGCAGCAGAAAAAACAGGAAATATCTCAGATTTTCTGGATGTATTGGCAGGGTATTACAAATTTAAAGCAGATAATGCCAAGAAGGTCATTAAATCTCTGATTTATCCAGCAGTGGTGTTTGTTTTATTATCGGGATTATCGATTTTTATTTCTATCTCCCTTGTCCCGCAGTTAAAGACTTTTCTGCCTCAGTCTGCCACTCACAGCCTGTCTGCAGTCATCTTGATTGGGTACGCAGATTTTATAAAGATTTATTGGTGGGTGGCCCTGTTGTTTTTGACTGGGGCAGTGGTGTTTATTAAATATGCCTGGGACCATCATCGAGAAAAATTGATGAAGGATATATTTCATGTCCCCATACTTGGATATCTCATCAAAACACATGAATTTTCCCATTTATTCTTAAGTTTTTACGTTTATCAGAGAAGCGGGGTGAATATTATCGAAACCCTCACCCATATTCATCAAGCGCATAAGACGTACATAACGGACAAGTTACTTTTGATTCGCGACAAGGTGTTTAAAGGGGCGGCCTTGGCAGATGCTTTTTCTCAAGACAAGTTTTTCCCTGCCTTTGTTAGTCAAAATTTAGCAAAGGGTGAAAAAAGCGGGTATTTAGCGGAGTATTTTGAACGTATTTACAGGTATTACGATATCAAGACAAAGGAGGCGATAACCAGCATGATTTCGTTTATTGAGCCGTCGCTGTTGATTTTATCAGCATTATTCTTATTCATGATTGTTTGCGCATTTATTTTACCTATTTATACCAATATTAATCAGATAGGGTCAGGGGTATTTAGATAAACCAATAGTGTTATTGCCAGGCCGTAGGCCGAAGCAATCTTTAAAAAAGGAGAAAAAATGAAAAACAAAATGAAGAAATCCAAAGGATTCACGATTATTGAACTAGTTGCTGTTATGGCGATTATTGCCGTTATTCTAGGGGCTGTGATTGCCGCAGTGCAGGGGGCTACGAATAATAGCAGGATTGCAAGCACCCTGGCGAGTATTAGAGCTTTACAGACAGCAAGTCTTAATTATTACAATACTAATGGTGGCAGCTATAGCAATCTTTCATTGGCTAATTTAGCTTCAAATAACATGCTTCCCGCGAATGTCACAGGCACAAATGCCTGGAACGGGACAATCACCGTTGCTCCTGATGCGAATGGCAATTATTTTGATATTACGTTAACCAATGTGCCTTCGCAGGCGACAGCGACCTCTCTTTCTAATGCCGTAGCCAATTTGACACAAGCCGCTCCAACCTATACACAATCGAGCGAGAAATGGGTAGGGGTATTTTAAACCGAAAAGGCATCTCCATGCTTGAGGCTTCGGTGTGTTTATTGATGATCGCCTTTTTATTGTCCTTTTTGGTCCCTTGTTATGTGGGCTGGGTCAAAAAGGCCAGGTATGAAAAAACACTCCATGAAATGATGTCCATTGCAGAGGCGTCTATCGATTATTTCATGTTAAAAGCAGCATGGCCTCAAGGGGTAGAGGCTTTAATCCCGCAGTTTATGCCTCAAGGCGTGGCAGTTAGCCCTTTTGGTACTATTTATGAGTTAAGTGGGTCCAATAATATGGCGACCGTGTCGGTTTTGATACCATCAGGTATCGCGGAGAATAATCCAGAAAGTTCATTAGTCGTGATAAGCTCCCAAGGCGCTTGGGACCAGATACAGGTCAGTCAAATAGTAAAAAATGAATTTACATCGAGGTTAAGTTATGATCGTGGACATTAAGAATCGCGCTTGTCATTATTTGTCATTACGAGTGAAGCGAAGCAATCCTTTCGGTTTTAGTCTATTGGAGATGACCGTGGTGTTGATGATGGCCTCTATTTTAGCGTCCGCTGTTATTCCTCAGATGATTAATGGATATCTTATCAAAGCGGCGAATAAGACCGCTTTGGATATTTCTGCTATTGAGGAAGCGGCAAGGGCGTATTATGTGGCCAATAATGGCTGGCCTGCGAGCATCGCTGTTTTACAAGCAGGCAATTATTTGCCAGCTTCATGGAATGGGACAAATCCTTTTGGGGCAAGCTCATCAGGAAGAGCGAACTATAATTACTCGATTTCTTCAACAAGCGCACTATTGACGGTCAGTACAACAATACCCACTGCTGCGGGGCCCATTATTCAGAATTTAGTTCCCATGACAACAGTTAATGGCAATACTATTTACAGTTCCGTGTCTTTACCAGGCCAATCGAGCGTCTTACCTGTTGGGATTATAGTAGCTTGGTCAGGTCCCATCGCCAGCATTCCGTCTGGATGGGCTTTGTGTAATGGCGTGAGTGTAGAAAAGTCAGATGGAAGCGGGATGATAACACCTCCGGATTTAAGGAACCAATTTATTATTGGGGCCAGTCAAGATAATGGGCCAATTGCCATGACCTCGGTTACCGGGACCTTGACCCAAACAGGGAATGGCCAGATCCCCTCAACAACCATTGTGGCCCAGACTGTTTTTGGCACTAACTCATTGAATTCTCTAAAATCAGCGGGTTTTGTTTATGCTCCAAGCCTGGGGAATATTAATGTGTATACAGGCCTGCCTTATCCAGAAATAGTAGCGACCATTGGCAGCGGGTCAGTGAATGTGGCTGTTTATTATGCGCTCGCTTTTATCATGAAAATTTGATCCTGTGAAAACAAAGGTTTTTTTTCTTATTACTTTAATTGGATTAATTTTCTTAAATTATTGTCCCATTTTTTATTTCAATATTTTTACGCATTCCCTGCCTTACGGGATTTATATGAAGGTTGATGAGAGGCCTCATCGAGATGCGTATGCAGCCGCTTGTCTGCCTGCGGAAATTGCTCAATACGGTATGGCCAGGGGTTATTTAGAACCAGGCAATTGTTCGACAGGGACTGTTTTGGTCCTGAAGCAAGTTAAAGGAATGCCTGGGGACCATTATGTTCTGCAACATGGATTTTTAGAGTTAAATGGCCGGTTATACCGTATAATGAGCAAGGACTCATTGAAAAGACCGTTAAGAATTTTCTATAACCAACGTGAAGGGATAATTAATAAAAATCGATATTTCTTGTTAAGTGATTTTAAAGATAATAGCTGGGATTCCCGGTATTGGGGAGAAGTGGGGGTTCAATTTTTACTGAAACCAGTATGGTTATTTGAAGATAGGTGGTGACATGATGGAAAAAATATTTACCTTCAAATTTCATCTCATTTTCGGTATAGTATAACAAAATTTGTCATTGGGAGGCCTGGTTTTTAGGCCGAAGTATCTTATACGAGGTTTATATGCGAGCAGCTGTTATAGATATAGGTTCTTCAACCATTAAACTTTTGATTGCAGAGAGCCATGGAGATGATGTCAAGATAATTGAGTCCTTAAAAAACTCAGTGCCTCTAGGCAAGCACGTATTTTTAAAAGGCCGTATCCCGCAGACGATAATCAACCAAACCGCGGCGGTCTTGCTCAGGTATAAAGAATGTCTGAAGGAATATGATATTGATAAAATCATCATTATTGCCACAACCGCAGTCCGAGAGGCCCGTA
>JADFXW010000052.1:5996-10466 GCA_015233375.1 Candidatus Omnitrophota bacterium
ATTGAAGTTTTAAATGCCGGAGACGTGGTTTATTACATCGATTTTTTCTTAAGCCATAAATTAAAGAAGACCTATCCTGTTGACAAAAAAAATCTATTGATTGCGGAATTAGGGGCAGGCAGCCTTGATGTTTCAGTCATGGAAAAAGGCCTGACGCTCATGAACGTTGGCTTTCCTATTGGGACATTACGCCTGTTCCAATTTATGGAAAATTTGGATGGTTCCCTGCAGGAGGTCCATGAGGCCACCCAGGAGTATATTGAAAATGAGATTTTCTTTTTAAAGAAGAACAATGCTAATCTGGTTATTGACGATATTATCCTGATTGATGAGAATTATTCGGTTTATATTCAGAATATTTTACCGAACAAACGCCGAGATTCTGACTTTTTTAAATTCAAGGCCAGCGAAGCTCAGGAATTCCTGGCGCGTTTAAAGCCTATGAATGTGGAGGAGATTGCCAATAACTATAATATTCCGACAGACATTGCCTCAACCATCACCGGTTTTGCTATTATCCTCAACACCTTATTAAAGCTTAATAAAAATGAATATGTTTATATTCTGGAGGCGTCATTATCTGAAGCGATCATGATGCATCTCTTGTTCAAGTTTGATATGGAGGAGGGTGATAACAAATTAAACCAACTGGTATCAGTGGCTCATTTTCTTTGCCGAAAATATGGTTTAGATTTAAACCACCTGAAACATGTGGCGTCCATGACGGATCAGATGTTTATGGCGTTTAAAGATATTTTAGGTTTGGATGCCAATGACAGGCTTTATGTGTTGTTGGCCTCCTATTTGCATGATATTGGCATGTTTGTCAACAACCGTTCCCACCATAAGCATAGTGAATACATTATTAGTGCGTTGAATTTGTTTAGGCTAACCGAACATGAAATTAATTTGATTGCCTGCATTGCCCGTTATCACCGGAGATCCGCGCCTTTAAAATCACATTTACTTTATAACTCCTTGTCAACCCAGGAGCAGATCAAGGTGCAGAAATTAAGCGCTCTTTTGCGCATTGCGAATGCCTTGGACCGCTCCCATAAACAGAAGATAAAGAAGATGGAAATCAGATTCAATGCCGCAGGGGATGCGACTATTGTGGCTTTTACGCATGCCAATTTTCTTTTAGAAAAAGAAAATTTTCTCGAGAAAAAAGAGTTGTTTGAAGAAATAACAGGTAATAAGTTGACGTTAACGGTAAGCAGTCAGGATTAGTTATGGAAACAAAAGAAAAATTTATACACAGGGATTTGAGTTGGATTGAATTTAACCGCAGGGTATTGGAAGAGGCTGCGGACGAGTATAATCCGCTTTTGGAGCGTATTAAATTTTTAGCGATTTTTACAAGCAACCTGGATGAGTTTTTTATGGTCAGGATGTCCGGGGCCCAGAAGCTTCTGGCTTCAGGCTATAATAAACGCGACCAATTTGGCTATTATCCCCAAGAGCTTTACGCTGAAATAAAAACACGTACGGATGATCTGGTAAAAAGGTTTTATGAGATTTATCAAGGCCCCATTCGGGATGCTTTGGAAGGTCAAAAGATTTTAATTAAGAAGCCTGATCAATTTAATGAAGAACAGAAGAAATTTGCCCAACGCTTTCTTGAAACAACCTTGTATCCCATTATAACACCTATGGCTGTTGACGGTGGACATCCATTCCCTGTTTTGCCATCCCGGACCATTGCTTTTGCGGTGAATATTAACCGGTCAGGAAAGAATCATTTAGCTATTATCCCTGTTCCCCAGTCAGTGCCAAGGCTTTTGAAACTGCCTGCGGAAGGCGATGAATCTGTTTATACCCTGACGGATTACCTGATTAAAGAAAATTTAGCCCAATTTTTTAAAGGCTATACGGTTGATAACTCTTCTTTGTTTCGAGTCCTGCGTGACAGTGAATTAGAAGTGGATGAAGGGTTTGCGCCTGATTTATTGAAAGCTTTAGAGAAAGAATTAAAAAAGAGATCCAGTGCCAAACCTGTCTACTTGCAAATGGAAGCAGGGACAAATAAGGAGTTGTTAGAAGCTTTATGCCAGGGGATTGATTTTAATCAAGAGGAGGTTGTTTTTGCGCCATCGGATTTAGACTTGACCTTTCTTTATGATTTATATGCCTGGATAGATAAGGCCCTGTTGAGAAACCTCAGTTTTACACCAGCTAAATCCGTTTATGAAAATATTTTTGACAAGATCAAAGAAGAAGATTTTATTATCCATGTCCCGTTTCAGTCTTTTTTGCCTACCAGTGAACTGATTGCAGCGGCAGCCAAGGACCCAGATGTCTTGGCCATTAAGATGACGCTTTACAGGACCAATGAGGATTCAGCCATCATTAAGGCATTGATGGAAGCGGCCAGACGTCGCAAACAGGTGACAGTGGTTGTTGAGATTAAGGCAAGGTTTGAAGAAGAGAAGAATATCCAGTGGTCGCGTGAATTGGAACAAGAAGGCTGCCATGTGATTTATGGGATTGCAGGGCTTAAGATTCACTCAAAGATGACGCTTATTGTCCGCAAAGAAGAGGGCAGGATTCGCCGTTATGTGCATCTATCAACGGGTAATTATAATGAAAAAACAGCTAATGTTTATACAGATATAGGTTTCTTTACGGCCAACGATGATTTTGCGAGGGACATCGCGGATGTGTTTAATGTGATTACGGGTTATTCCCTGCCCAGTCCCTGGAAGAGGGTGATTTCGTCCCCGCATGATTTACGCAAATATTTCTTTGATTTGATTGACCGGGAAATCAAGGCCCAGCAAGAGTATAAAAATGGTTTGATTATCGCTAAAATGAACTCGTTGGAAGACACACAAATTATTGAGAAATTATATGCAGCCTCTTGTGCGGGTGTTAAAATTAAGTTGATAGTGAGGGGCATTTGTTGTTTAGTTCCTGGCGTGGTTGGTTTAAGTGAGAATATTGAAGTCCGTAGCATCGTTGGCCGTTTCCTGGAACATTCACGGATTTTTTATTTTAATAATAACGGGAATGGACGTGTATTTTTATCTTCTGCAGACTGGATGACCAGGAATTTTGACAGACGCATAGAACTTTTATTTGAAATAACCAAGCCTGAAATCAAAAGCCACCTTCAGTTTATTCTGGACAATTTTTTCAAGGACACGCGTAAGGTGCGGTTTCTGAGAAATGACCGCAGCTGGGGCCGTATCCGAAAAGAAGGTGCTGTTTTTGAAGCGCAGGAATATTTTATTAATCATTACTCACGATGAACGAATATATTGGGATAGACATAGGCGGTACCAAGATTGCAGGGGCTCTGGTGTCCCGGAGCGGCCGGATTATGGCACGCACAAGGGTCTCAACGCCAGAGGGTGGGAAGGCCAAAGATATTTATGCCTGTGTTGTTCGTGCCATTGAAGAACTGATAAATACCACTAAAGCCGCTTCTATTAAAGGTATTGGTATAGGGGTTGCAGGGATTGTCGATACCAACAAGCTGCATATCCTGGCAGCGCCCAATATCGCGTTAACGGGCTTTCCAATGGCCTCTTTTTTAAAGAGGCGGTTTCATAAAAAGGTGGTTTTAGTCAATGACGTGAATGCCGGGCTTATGGGTGAGGCTTGGATAGGGGCTGCCCGTGGCTTGAAGAATGTTGTTGGGATATTCCCGGGCACAGGGGTTGGCGGCGCTGTCATTGCTGATGGAAGGCTTCTTTTAGGCGAAAACGGGGCTGCCACGGAGTTAGGCCATGTGATTGTGAGTATTGACGGGCCTTTATGTCATTGTGGTAATCATGGGTGCCTGGAAGCCCTGGTTAGCCGCTGGGCTATTGAGAGAGATATTCGTTTAGCTGTTAAAAAGGGAAGAAAGACAATTGTTTCCAAGCTCAATAATGGAAGGTTAAATTTAATAAAAAGCCGCATTCTAAAAGAAGCCCTGTATCGTCATGATACCCTGGTCAAAGAGGTGATGACAAAGGCAGCCAGGGTTTTAGGGCAAACAGCGATTTCTTTGAACCACACTTTTAATCCCCAAGCCATCATTTTTGGAGGCGGGGTCATCAAGGCCTGCGGGGATTTTATGTTGCCCATTATAGCCGCAGATCTCAAAGGCGATCCTTTTTTTAAGAAATTCAATACCTGCAAATGTTTACCTTCCAAGCTAGGTGACGACGCCGTTATCTTAGGCGCCGTCCGTCTTTTATTTTGTTTGTGATAAGACAAAAACCGCCTCACTTGACAAACCTGTTTTATGTGGCATACTTTAGTCGAAACATCTAATTCAAGAAAACCACATGCTACAGGAGCGTATATGAATTTTCGTAAAATTATTTCCATTATTATTTTAGCCTCTTTTTTGGGGTTCTTTCTTAATTAGAGTGGGAATCGCCTAGGATTTAAATACCCACAGTGTTGATGAATCTTGAGTCTAAAATAATAGACATCTCTGTAACCGTAAGCCATCCGTTTAAGCCGTTTGATCTTATT
>JADFXW010000053.1:0-7415 GCA_015233375.1 Candidatus Omnitrophota bacterium
CAAGGGATTATTGCAAAAATGAACTTGATTCCGTATAACGTAGTTCCTGAATTTGATTATAGACCTCCTTGCCCAAAGGAGATGATGGCGTTTAAGGCGGGTTTGGATAAAGCAGGTATCCATGCGACTATCCGCACACCCAGAGGCAAAGATGTTCATGCGGCGTGCGGACAGTTAAGGCATTTGAATTGAATAAAGGATTCTTTCTAAGATGATAGGCATAATCCCGAAGTTTTTGAGCAGGCAATTTCACACCCAATTTTTTCCTCAAATACTCTTATCAAGATTCAAGTTTAAGGACCAACAGGGTGCAGGTTTTTCCACAAATATGGACTCCATCATTTTTTTGTGTTTATCTTTAGTCCTTGCGGCCATTGGGGTTGGAATGGTTGTTCAACATGGGGCTCTTGTGGGTTGGATTTTGACGGGTTTAGGGGCTTGCGGATTGGGTGCTCTTATCATAAAAAGCGTCATGGCCCAAGCAGGCACGAGGCCTTCGTATGCCAATTTTTTAGCAGGCACATTTTTCTTTTTTGTTTTCTTAGGCATGACCGTGGGTTTGTGGATGGGCAAGAGTGGACATTCTTTTTGGCTCGAGGCATTAGGTTTCTGTGGGGGAATTGTTATTGGGTATGGGGTTGGTCTGTTGGCAGGATTTTGGTTTCAATGTCTTGGCTGGATTGCCGCGCTGTTGGATATGATCTTAGCGGTGGCGATTATTGGTTTGATTGTTATTGATATATCGGTGTTAGTTTTACCATTCGCCCAATAAGGTTGGTTAATGCTTTATTTTATCTAGCGCGTCTAAGATGATTTGAGGCGTTATGATTTCCGGTAATAGGAGGGCCGTGGTCGCGTCTTTTTCATACAAAACGTAAAGAGGGATGCTGTCTTTCCCAAATTCTGTTAAAACATTGGTAATATCCGCATTGGGGCGCGTCCAATCAGCCTTGACTGTTGCAACGTTAAGCTCACGGAATTTCTTAATGACCTTTTCATTGTCAAGGGCAAGGCGTTCATTGGCCTGACAGGTAAGACACCATTTTGCTGTAAAATCGATAAAGATTATCCGATGCTGTTCTTGTAATTGTTTAATGAGTTTTGAAGAGTAAGGCTGCCAATTGATTTGGGAGGGCGTGCTTGCTTGTGTTTGCGGCATTTTGATAAAGCCTATTTCAGCATTCAGAATCCAGAGCAGCCATAAAACAGTCAACAATAATAAAACTCCTAAGAGACGTTTTAGGTGGGCCATCCACCTTCCTGGTTTGGGGAGGAATATTAACAGGGAAGGGAATAGGCATAATAAAAAATAGGGAAAGGCCAGGCCTAATCCTAGAAAGGTAAAGATAAGCACAGCGGTGTAAGGAGGCTGGGAAAGCGCAAAGCCAAGGGCTGTACCCATAAATGGCGCGGTACAAGGTGTTGCGGTGATAGTGGCCAGCACCCCGTTTAAGAAACTATTTAATAAATTTTGTGTTTTTGAGGGGCCTTGTATAGAAAGAGGGAGGATGATTTCAAAGAGGCCTAATAAATTGAGTGCTAGTAACAGAAATAATAAGGACAAGAAAATCAGAAATAATGGGGATTGAAACTGGAAGCCCCAACCAATTTGTTGGCCGGCGAATTTAAGGGCTATTAATAAAGAAGCCAATATCCAAAATGAGACTAAAATGCCTAATGTATAACAAAGGCCATGGAATCGTATCCTTGATTTGTTGTCTGTCGAGTGGTTGATGAGCCCTAATATTTTGATAGAAAGCACGGGCAACACGCACGGCATTAAATTTAAAATGAGTCCTCCGATAAAAGCAAATAAGAGGGCTAGAATAAGGCCTATCTGCGGGCGGGTAGGTTTGTTTGGATTAATAGGTTCTTGGGTGACAGGAACATCAATCAAGAGTCCCTGTTGTGTCTGGGGGCCTAGCCATCCTTCCTTAGAAAATAATACGCCTTTGATTTGAGTCAGAGGCTTTGAAGTGATTGTTGTGCGAGGAACAATCAGTTCGTAGCCATCAGCCCAGGGCCTTAAGATTTGATCAGCAGCATGATTGATTAAATCATCCCTTTCTGGGAAGAAATAGACGTCAGATAAAGGGTATTTTTTCTTATTGGGATAAGTTAAGGCAAAAATGAGGGAATGCTGGCGGCTTAAGGCTGTAATGGTCCAAGGGCTTTTCTCAATAGGGAGATTAAAACGCGTCATCCCAAATGTGCAGTTTGCATTGATTTTGGGAGTCTCTAAAGAAACAGGTAGTTTGATGAAGATATCCGCATGGCCTGGGATACACTCTTCTTTACAGACCAACCAGGACACATGAGCCTTGATGATCTGTTCTTGATTAATGGCAAGTGCCTTCGGAGTTTGTATTTGACTTTGTAACAGGACTTCTGTTTTATACCCGTAACTTCTTAAAGGGAGGGTGTCAATTTTTTGGGGGATAGGCCATTGTAGGGGAAGGGCCTTGAAGCCATCAGGCAGGGTCCATTTAATTCTAACGGGTAATCCAGAATCGCCAGGATTTTTCCAGTAAACATGCCAATCCTTATCCATTTTAAGGTCAATCGCCACCCAAAAGGAATGTCCAGGCTGGATTGATTCTGTTTCTGAAATAAGCCCTGCGTGGACATGGCTTATTTCTTTCTTGGCTTTAGCGTAACCAAGGCTCGTCGTCATAATGACGATTAAAGAGATAATAAATAAATGTATTATTTTCTTTAACATATCCTTAGTATATGGGCAATTTAAAAAGACGGCAAGTAGTAATATTGACACCCTTTAGGCTCTGTGATAGATTGGCAATAAGTTTTTATTTCGATAAAGGGAGCCTATGTCACGATCTGCGTCAAAAAAGTTGGAAGAATTTATAGAAGTAGAAATTGGGCCAGATGAACCTATTTATACGACAGGAGTGGTTTGTCGTATTTTAGATATCCCTATGATTTCTTATCATTAATACCTGTGCTTCAAGACAAACACATTCATATTCAGGAACAATTTTCTCGCACGGAACTACTCATCGGTAAGGAGGGCTTGAAGAAATTAGCCGCCAGTTCTGTGACTGTTATAGGTTTAGGGGCTGTTGGAAGCTATTGCCTTGAGGCGTTGGCTCGTGCAGGGGTGGGGCGGTTTAGGGTGGTTGATTTTGACGTTATCCGTCCTTCGAACATGAATCGTCATCTTTGGGCTTTTCATTCTACGCTTAATATCCCTAAAGCCGAAATGGCTAAAAAAAGACTGTTGGATATCAATCCTGATATTTTGGTTGAGCCTTATGTGATGTTTGCGGATGATAAAACCTTGCCCCAGATTCTTGACAATAAGCCTGATATATTAATTGATGCGGCTGATGCGGCGGGTCTTAAGGTTGAGACTCTTGAGAGGGCTTACAAGATGGGTTTGACCATTGTTTCATCCATGGGGGCAGCGACCCGCACGGATTTATCTTGTATTCAGGTCGGGGATTTGATGGATAGCAAAGGCTGTCCTTTGGCAAGACGGATGCGGCGTTTGTTAAAGCCCAAAGGTGTTGGGCGCGGGATTACCTGTGTTTATTCGACACAGCCCCAAAAGGTGAGTCTTCTGTCAAGTGAACCTGTTGTAGAGCCGGGAGACGTTCTTCGCGGCAGAATCCGTCGTAAACTCGGCAGCCTTTCCACAGTGACGGGTATTTTTGGATTGACACTGGCCCATACGGTGCTTAAAAAACTTCTGGAGTTTTAATGGTTTGAACGCATTGAAAATTTGACTGTATGCTATTATATTATGTAGAGATAAAATATTAACGAAAAGGAGTTTTATGAAGCCGATTATTAATGAAGGCATTAAAGCGGTTCGAGAAAAGGGAAGCGGTGTTTTTCGTCAAGGGGCCCAGATGATGCCAAGCGTTTCCTTGATGATGGCAGAGGGGATTTTAAGATCGGTTGAAGATTTAAAGAAGCCGTTTGTGACCATCATTAATTCTTATACGACCCAGATCCCTGGACATGCGCATTTAGACCAGATTGGAAAATTGGTGAAGGAAGAATTAGAGAAACAAGGGGTCAATGTTTGGTATACCAATATATGGGGTGCAATTTGTGACGGGATTGCCATGGGTCATTTTGGGATGAAATATTCACTGCCTTCACGAGAACTTATCGCAGACCAGATTGAAACAATTATTGGCGCTCATCCTTGCGATGCCTGGATTGGCATTGGCAATTGTGACAAAATCGTCCCAGCCATGTATAACGCTATGGTCCGCATTAATATCCCGGCGATTTATGTCAGCGGCGGCCCTATGCTTTCAGGGCAGGGTAATTCTGATTTGATTTCAGTGTTTGAAGGTGTGGGACGTTTAAGTGTTGGAAAAATAAAGACCGATGAGTTAGAAACAATCGCCTGTGGCGCGTGTCCTGGTTTTGGCAGTTGTGCGGGGATGTTTACAGCCAATTCCATGAATTGTTTAGGTGAGGTTTTAGGGTTAGCCTTGCCTGGCAATGGTTCTATCACAGCAACCCGCAGGGTTGCCAATAGCGTGAGACAATTTGAATTAAATCCAGAGCGTATTGATCTAGCGAAGGCAGCTGCACGTCGATTAATTTATTTGTTAAACAATAATATCAGGCCATTAGATATTGTGACGCGTCAGGCCATTGATAATGCTTTTGTATTGGACATGGCCATGGGTGGCTCGACTAATACGATCCTGCATGTCTTGGCCTTGGCCTATGAGGCAGGCATCAAATATGATTTGAAACGCATTGAACAGATTTCAAAGAATACCCCTAATGTGGTTAAGATAGCACCCTCAAGGCCCCAAGTGCATCTGGAGGATGTCCATCTTAAAGGGGGCATGGGGGCTATTCTTAAATCTGTCTATCAAGCAGGTAATAAATTCTTGGATTTAGGCGCCAAGACTGTTTACGGAACGCTTGATTCGTATGTCTTAAAATCACCGGATCCTGATGGGGAGATTATCCGTTCTGGTCCTAACGCTTTTTCGCCTGAAGGAGGATTAGCGGTTTTATTTGGTAATATTGCTCGATGCGGGTCTGTGGTTAAGACCAGCGGTGTGGAAAAGGACATGCTTGAGTTTAGTGGTCCTGCGAAAATTTTTGAGTCTCAGGAAAAAGCGCTTGAGGGGATCCTTAAGGGCAAGGTCAAAGACGGGGATGTGGTTGTTATTCGTTATGAAGGCCCTAAAGGCGGCCCAGGGATGCAGGAAATGCTTTCTCCTACCGCGGCCATTAAAGGGGCAGGGATAAAGGCTGCTCTTATTACGGATGGCCGGTTTTCTGGTGGGACAAGGGGACTTTGCATCGGGCATGTGGCCCCGGAAGCCGCTCAAGGAGGCGAGATCGCTATTTTAAAAAATGGCGATATTATCGATATTGATGTCAAAAAGAACCTGTTGAACGTGAGGCTTTCATCCGTTGAAATCAAAAAACGCCTGAAGAAACTAAAACCCTTTAAAACGCCCATTAAGGGAGGTTGGCTTAAACGTTACCAGCATTTTGTCACCAGTGCGGATTGTGGGGCTGTTTTAAGGGAAGAATAGTGCGTCAAAGACGCATAATTTAGATGTGAGGGATGCTGAAGCTGAAGGTTGATCCTTGTCCCTGTGTTGATTGGACCCAGATTTGTCCCTTGTGCGATAGGATGAGGTGTTTGACAATGGAAAGGCCTAATCCTGTGCCGCCCAATTCTCGGGAACGGGACTTGTCTACGCGATAAAATCGTTCAAAAATTCGAGGGAGATCCTTTTCAGGAATCCCAATTCCAGTGTCTGCAATATCAACTTGTAACATATTGTTGTTGCAGGAAATCTCAATTTTGATAGCGCCGCCTTCCATCGTGTATTTGACCGCATTGTCCAATAGATTAACGAAAACCTGAGTCAGGCGTTTGTCATCAGCCATGATTTTAGGAAGGTTTTCCGAGGTCTTAATGGTCAAAGAGATTTTTTTGTCCTGCATTGATTTCTTGAACACCCCTAAGGAACGTTCCAGCACGGGTTTAATATCTAACGGAGAAAAAACCATTTTCATCTTGTTGGATTCAATAACAGCAAGGTCTAAGAGATCTGAAATAAGGGTTTCCAGGCGGTTTGAATTTTGAAGGATGGTGTTGACGAATTCTTTAGACCTCTCTTTGTCCTCAAGCCCGCCATCCAGCAAGGTTTCTGCGTATCCTTTAATACAGGTCACAGGGGTGCGCAGTTCATGGGAGACATTAGCCATGAAATCCTGACGGATTTTTTCAAGCCGCCTTATTTCAGTGATGTCATGACACACCAAGACCGCGCCAATGATTTTTTCATTTTTCATGATAGGGACAGCATTTATCCTGAGGATCTTTTCCCTGGGCTGGGTGATATCGATCTCTTCACTAATAATCTGCTGCTTTTTATTCAAAATACCCTCAAGAATATCATGGATCTGGGGATTGCGGATGACCTCAATCGCAGCTTTGTTTTCTGGCTCAAAATCTATCAAGAACAATTTTCTTAAGGACAGATTCATTAAGATAATGCGCCCTTTTTCATTGACGACCATCACCCCTTCAAACATGCTGGAAAGCACGGTGTCTAATTTGACTGTTTCTTGTTTGAGCAAATCCAGCTTGTCTTTGACCTCATCAGACATATAGGACAAAGCCCTGGCTAAATCGCCCATTTCATCTTGTCCGTAAGGATCAGGTTTCTTTGAAAAGTTTCCTTTGGCCATTTCCTGGGCGATTTTGCCCATTTCAACAAGAGGCCTTGAGACCACCAACGAGATAACAAAGGTAAAGCTTAAGCTTAACAAGAAAACTAGTATCAGGGAGGCGATGATAATTTTAGTTTGTTCACCTTTAAGGATATCGATATAAGAAACGGGTAGCGCATATCTTAAAAATCCTGCAAGCTTTTCTTTTTTAAGACAAACGGCCATGTAGAGCAGGTATTTTCTGATGGTTTTGCTGTATCGGGTGCTTTTTCCACCCCCATTTTTAAGGGCTTCCTGGATTTCAGGCCTATGGAGATGGTTTTCTACATTTTTTATTTCTTCGGCGCTTAAGTCGCTGTCTCCTAAAACAACGCCGTCAGGCGAAATAATCGTGGCCCTTAAATTTTGTTCTTTTCCTATTTGATTGGCGAGGTTTATGGGATCAGGCAGAATGTTTTGGGAAGACAGCTGGCTTTCCAGGAAGTTTTTACCTAAGGAAAGACGGTAGTTTAAATCAGTCATTAAATTATCTTCAAAGCGCTGGGTTAAATGAGAGGTAAGAAAAAAGCAGCCTATGAAGAGCCCAACCAGGATGGCTGAGCAGAAAATGAGGGTCAGTTTCCAATGAAGTTTAATTTTCATTATTTAAAAAATTTTAACCAATGGGCTACCCCATAAGCAATGGATGCTATCAAAGCAGAGCAGGGGATGGTGATGATCCACGC
>JADFXW010000053.1:7475-8420 GCA_015233375.1 Candidatus Omnitrophota bacterium
CCCATGATGCCGCCGGTGATGGTATGGGTTGTACTGACAGGGATTCCAAACATGGACGTTGCATAGAGTAAACAGGCGGCCCCTGATTCAGCGCAAAAGCCGTCCACTGGCCTAAGTTTGACAATACGCTGGCCCATGGTCTTGACAATACGCCAGCCGCCAGAGACGATGCCTAAGGACAATGTTGTATAACAGGCTAGAACCACCCAAAAGGGGATATAAAATTTTTCTCCTAAAAGGCCTGCACTAAAAAGAAGGCTTGCGATAATCCCCATGGTTTTTTGCGCGTCATTACCGCCATGGCCCATACAGTAGAGGGCTGTGGAGAATAATTGGCCTTTTCTGAAAACATTGTCAACCTTTCGGGGGGTCCATTTGTGGCAAATCATATGGACTAAGACACCGAAGAGAAAACCTAATACAAGCCCCATACAGGGGGCAACAAAAATAAAAATCACAACCTTGGTGATTCCAGGCAAAATAAGGCCCTTGGGTCCAACCTTGATTAAGGTGGAACCAATCATTCCTCCAATTAAGGCATGCGAAGAACTGGTGGGCAGGCCAAAATACCAGGTGATGATGTTCCAGCCGCAGGCGCCGATGAGCGCACCAAAAACAAAGGTTTGATCAACCACATGAATATCGATGATGCCCTTACCAATCGTATTAGCGACATGAAGCCCGAAGAAAAAGAAGGCGCTGAATTCAAATATCGCGGCCCAAATGACAGCCATGCGGGGCGAGAGGACGCGGGTTGAAACGATGGTGGCAATGGCATTGGCAGAATCATGAAAACCATTGAGGAAATCAAACGTCAAGGCCAGTAATACGAGAAAAAGGATTTCTAAAGGTATGTGCATAAGGTTTAAGCTTGTTTGACTAAAATAGACTCAACCACATTGGCCACATCTTCACAAATATCCAGAACTGTTTCCGCGTCTTGAT
>JADFXW010000053.1:8487-10200 GCA_015233375.1 Candidatus Omnitrophota bacterium
AACATTTTCTAAGCGGTTGATTTCAACACACGCGGCCAGAACCTCCTTGGTCCCGTTTTTGGCGCGCATCCCTTTAACAGCCTTGGCAACCGTCTGGTCAGATTCTTCGATCACACGGGCAAATTCAATCAGGTGTTTGTCTGCCCCGGTGATTCGATAGACTTTTATGCGCCCGACCATGGTATGGATCATGTCCGTAATATCATCGAGTTCCTTGGTTAGCGCATAGATGTCTTCGCGATCAAAAGGCGTGATGAATGATTTATTGAGCTGTTCAATGACCGTGTGGGTGGCGTCATCGCCTTTGTGTTCAAAATGTTGGATGGCCTGGTAAGCGGATTCTTCAATGAGGCCCGGGGTGCTTGCGATTTCCTTGAATTTTTTGGCCGCAAGGACCGCGAAATTTACTTGTTCTTCAAAAAGGGTGAAAAAGTCAAATTCCTTTGGAAAAAGAAAGTTTAATATCATAAGGGATCCTTACTTTTTAAATGAAGTTATTAAATCGTTCTTCGCAAGTGTTGTTCTTTTATACTTGATTTTTGGAAAATGGTCAAGGCCTTTGTTCGTGAAGGAAAATATAAAAAGATAATGATAAGAATTATTTTTTAACGTATATTAAATCAATGCTTCAGCCTGCGCCTGTCAAAAATAAATGGCTTTACGGACTTGTTTTTTTATTTTCCGTTGGGCTTGTCCTTTTTCCTTTTATCGCCTTGTGTTTTTTTGTTCATCCTTGCGCGGATGATTTTGAATTCTCCAAATGGACCAATTTCTTTGTTCAAAATCTTCATTATTACACGCAATGGAGCGGCCGATACTTTTCGACCTTTGTTTTGAGCTTAAGCCCTGTGCATTGGCATTCTTTTTTTGGGTATAAGGTTTGGAGTGCTGCTTTTATCCTTTTTTTTGCAGGTTCCTTATATGTGTTTACCAAAAAATGGGTCCAAGCTTTTGTTGCTTTGGATTTTGTGGTTATCCATATTATTTATATTGGGGCCTTGTTGTTGGCTTTTGATTCTGCCCCTTCCTTGGTGGAAGGTTTTTATTGGGCCAGCAGCGCGGTCACTTATTTGTTTTCTTCAGCGCTGTTTTTTTTATTCCTGACGCATTTAATTGTTGTTTTTCATGAAAAAAAATATCAAACAGCGTTTCTTTTGCCCCTGTTGCTTTTTTGTATTATTGGAGGCAATGAAAGCTGGATGCTTTTGGTTGATACGACGCTTCTTGGTATCTTGGGGTATGAGCTTTATCGGCGTGGGGAAAGAAAGGCGATTCTCATGGCTTTGGGGCTTTTGTTGTGGGCTTCAGTAGTGTCTTTAATTCCCCTATTATCGCCAGGCAATGCTGCTCGTCATCTCCAATTTATGTATGATAAAGACCCTAATCCTGCGTTTTCGATAGCGGCTTTTTTGCCTTCACAAATAGGGATGCTGATGTTTCAGGATATTAAAAGTCCCTTTTTTATCATTTATATAGTCATCACTTTTTTAGTGTTGAAAAGAAGTCATTTGAAGCAAGCGCCTATTAAATTTTTTCCGGGGCTATTTATTTTATTGGTGGGCTTAGGACTATTGTTAGCTCCTGTGAGTCTGATTACCAAACAAGCGCCGGGCCGTGTTTTAAATGTGGTTATTTATGTGATTATATCAGCGTTTGGATATTTACTTTTCTCTTTGCCTCAATATAGCAAGGTTTTTCAAAAGGTTGTTTTGG
>JADFXW010000054.1:0-5694 GCA_015233375.1 Candidatus Omnitrophota bacterium
AATTTCACCTCGTTTTACCGGGAACCGCAGCATTATGATTTCCTGCTTACAAGGGCGCTGAGGGATATTGCTGCCAGAAAAGAGGCTCTGTCTTCGCGCAGGATTCGTGCCTGGAGTGCTGCAGCCGCGACAGGTGAAGAGCCTTACTCCTTAGGCATGACCTTCCTGGAATATTTCAAAGACCCGTCCTTGTGGGACATCAAGATATTGGCAACGGACATCTCCTCCAAGGTCCTCAATGAAGCCTTTGAAGGCCTTTACACGAAGGAACAAATAAAGGCAGTCAGTCCTTCTCTTCGGCAGCGTTATTTTGACAGTGAGCCGGCAAAAAAAGGCTGCCTATATCGCATCAAAGACCAGGTCAAACGTTTGATCGTGTTTCGCCGCTTGAATTTGATGGACGCAGCCTTCCCGTTTCAGGGGCCGTTTGATTTTATTTTTTGCAGGAATTTGCTTATCTATTTCGATTTACCCACACAGGAGGCAGTTATTCGGAAGCTTTTGAAATATTTAGAGGTGGGCGGGTATCTCTTTGTCGGTCATTCGGAGAATTTACCGATGGTATTCCGGGGTCAGGTGGAAACCCTGGCGTGCGCGGTTTATAGAAAGATCAAATGATTAAGGTCCTTATTGTAGATGATTCAGCCGTGGTGCGTTTGGTCCTGAAAAAGGAGCTTGGCCGTTATGCGGATATCCAGGTTGTTGATTCTGCGCCAGATCCCTTTGTGGCCCGTGAGCGGATAGTCAAACTTGAGCCGGATGTCATTGTTCTGGATGTGGAGATGCCGCGCATGGATGGAATTACGTTCCTTGAAAAGCTGATGATAGCCAAACCCATGCCTGTTATTATTTTTTCTTGCCTGACGCCCGCGGGGTGTGCGACGACCCTGCGTGCCCTGGAGTTAGGGGCCATTGAGGTGGTCCATAAGCAGTCTTTGCATGACCCCCTCAAGCTCAATGAGATGATGGAAGTTTTGGTCAATGCCATACGCAGTGGCTATAGTGCCCGAGAGCGTTATAAGGACGGATATAAATCGCTTAGAACGCCAACCAAAACTTATGTCGAGAATAGCGCCATGATAAAGACCACGGACAAGGTGGTTGTTATTGGGGCTTCCACCGGAGGGACCGAGGCCTTGCGCGTCCTTTTATCGGCCCTGCCGGTGACATTTCCGGGTATCGTTATTGCCCAGCACATGCCTGAGAATTTTATCAAGGTTTTTGTGGAATCCTTAAGCAGGATATGCGTGATGGAGGTGCGCCAAGCCCGTGACCAGGACAGTGTCCGCCAGGGCCTTATCCTGATAGCGCCGGGAAACCGTCACATTGTTCTTCGCCGAAGCGGGGCACGGTATTATGTTGAAATCAAGGACGGCCCGCAGGTCTACTACCAGCGTCCGTCTATTGAGGTTTTGTTTGACTCAGCAGCCAAATATGCGGCCAGGAATGCTGTGGGTGTTCTGTTGACCGGTATGGGCAAAGATGGGGCCATGGGGCTTTTGCATATGAAGGAGGCCGGCGCCTTTACGATAGCCCAGGACGAAGAGACCTGCGTTGTTTACGGCATGCCCAAGGTGGCTTTTGATCTGGGGGCAGTTGAAAAGGTCCTGCCTCTGCAAGAAATTGCCGGGGAATTGATGAGGCAGGTGTCGTGATGCATGATGAAGTCTTAACGCCAAGAGGCATGGAGAGGGTTTTTCTTTTGCCCGGAGAGTTTTGTATATCCGAGAAGCCGGTATTGATGGCAACTCTTTTGGGGTCGTGCGTGGCTGTTTGTGTTTATAACCTTGACAGGACGTGGGCTGCTATGAATCATTTCCTGCACGCGAGGGCTTTAACCCAAAGTGAGCCTTTGGGAAAATCAGGCGAGGCATCGACTCAGTATTTGCTTAAGTGTTTGTGGCAAAAGGACAGCGCGGCAAGCCGCTATGAAGCCAGGATATTCGGCGGAAGCAGGTCAGGGAGCCTGGGATTGGTGGGGGCTTGTATCGGGGAGGATAATATTGCCCTTGCGCGCCAAATCCTTAAAGAGTTCAAGGTCCCTATTGTTGAGGAAGATGTTGGCGGCACTCAGGCCAGAAAAATTTATTTTAATACTGCCGATTCGAGGGTCACGGTCAGGAAAATCAGTCTTCGGCATAAGGACTATAGCGACCGCAAGATCCGCGTTTTACTGGTGGATGATTCACCGCTGGTCCTTAAAATTTTGACTAAACTGATTGAAGGTTCTCTTCAGGTTGAGGGTTGTGCCGTGGCCAAAGATGCGTATGAGGCCCGTGACAGGCTTTTGGAAACGGATCCTGATGTTATCAGCCTTGATATTATCATGCCAGGATTAGACGGGCTTGATTTTTTGAGGAAGATAATGCAATATAAACCAACACCGGTTGTGATCGTTTCGACGATAGCCAAGGCAGGTTCCTCGATAGAGGCCAGGGCCAGGGATCTTGGTGCGCTAGGGGTCATTGATAAGGATGCCCTGGGGCTTTATAAAGGGGCAGACAACTTTCGGGACAAATATTTGGCCGCGCTTAGGGCAGCGGCGATGAGTATAATGAAGGGAACTTAAATACTTCCCCTCTTTGTGAGGGGGTTTAGGGAAGGGGTGTTGTATGTGGAATAAAATGAGTTTAGCCATGAAGCTGGGGACGGGTTTCGGTATTGTGGTCATCATTGCCATCGTGCTGGGCTTGCTGGCTGTGGTTAACATGAAAGGTGTCGAGCAGACTACGGATATTCTTGTTCAGGAGAAAGTGCCTGAAGTGTCAGTGGCCAATAATATCGAGCGCTGGGCACTTAAATCGATGATTGAAATGCGCAGTTACTGGTTTACGGAGGATGAGACGTATTGGCAGAGTGCTTTTCAAGATTTGCAAAAAATGAAAGATTATATCAAGGCAGCCAAGGCTCAGGCCGCCAGCTCGCCAAGACTCTCCGCTCTTAAAGAAGATGTGGAAATCACAGAAATAGCGGCATCAGAATTCGAGGTCCTTGCGAACAAAGGCCTGGAGCTTACCCATGCACAGCAAAAAAGCCGTCACCGCAGACATCCCGGCCCTAAACGTGATGTACCGGAAAATATTAAAATGCGAAGAATTAAAAAAATACTGTGATAAATAATAAAACATAAATTTACCCTGCTTTTTGGGGGGAAGCCAACAAAAACTCAGCTACCTGTTCCATTTTCATGCGCCTGGAACCTTTGATCAACACGGCATCCCCATTTTGAAAAACCTTTGTTAAATATTTTTGCGCGAAGAGAACATCTCTGCAAGCAAATACCTGCATTTTTTTATTCTTTTTCTTTGCTTCTTTGCCCATTAACCCTGCCATGGGGCCTACCGTAATTAAAATATCCACCTTTCTTTGAGCTACCTCACGCCCCAAAGCCAAATGCAATGCCCTGGATTGCCGCCCCAACTCAAGCATATCAGCCGCAATAAAAATCCTTTTTGATCGCGTCTCAATATCCTGTAAGGTCTGCAAAGCGCCTCTCATGGATACAGGATTCGCATTATAGGTGTCATTAATCATCCATCCTTTGCCCAAACGAATGATTTGACCGCGGCCTTTGGGAAACTCAAAAGATTCAAGCGCCCCTATAATGGCCCGAAGCGGCACTTTAAAAAAAAGTCCGCAGGCAAAAGCTGCGAGAGCATTATAAGCATGCTTGACCCCGCAGGTATTTAATTTTATCTTTCTGGATTTAACCTTAAAATTCAGATACCGACCTTCATGGACATGAATGGCTTTAGCCATTAAATCAGCTGCTGACTTTATGCCAAAGGTTTGAATCTTAAAAGCATGCTTTTGACGCTGTTTTTTTGCTAAAAGGACATCGTCCGCATTCATAAATACCGTGTCTTTTTCAACCAAAAAACGCGTGAGTTCCCATTTTTCTTTCAAAACGCCATCGACGTCCTTTAACTTCTCTAAATGGGATTCTCCGATATTGGTAAAAAATACAAAACCCGGACGCGCCACATCCGCAAGCCAAATAATGTCTCCAGGCTGATTGGTCCCGCATTCCAAAACCACGATTTGATGTTGGGCCCTTAATTTAAGCAAGGTCAAGGGAACCCCAATATGATTATTTTGGGTCCCCTCATTCTTCAAAACCTTATATTTACGAGCTAACACCGCGGCCATCATTTCCTTGGTGGTCGTCTTTCCCGCAGAACCAGTCAAGGCAATCACAGGTATATGAAAACGTAAACGATGAAACCGGGCGATATCCCCCAAAGCGCGTGTCGTATCCTTGACCATGATAACAGTCACCCGGGGATTCTTGACCTGAAGGGGCTTATGCACGACCACCACGCGTGCCCCTTTATCAATCACGCTATCAATAAAATCATGCCCATCAAAAACATCGCCCTTAATGGCCACAAAAAGATCCCCCTTCTTGATGATGCGTGAATCAATACAGACAGAAGACACCCTGCCTTTTGAAGGCCCCTGGACCAATGTTCCTTGAACAGCGTTTAGGATTTGCGGGATGGTAAACATGGATTATTTAAAAATTCCTTCACTATTTCTCGCTCATTAAACACAATCGTTTTATCCTGAAATATTTGATAATCTTCATGGCCTTTACCTGCAATTAAGACCGTCTGACCTTTTTGTACTTGGGACAAGGCCCTTAAAATAGCTTCCTTTCGATCCACGCAGGTTTCAAAATTATTTTTTGTGAAACCCGAAACAACCTCATTAATGATGGCTTGGGGGTCTTCACTGCGGGGATTGTCCGTTGTCACGATAGAATAATCCGCAAGGAGGCAGGCGGCCTTGGCCATCTTAGGCCGCTTGGTTTTGTCCCTGTCTCCACCGCAACCAAAGACCAAGATTATCTTTTCAGACGTCACCTTCCTTAAAGCTTGAAGCACATTGACCAGCCCATCTTCTGTGTGCGCATAATCAATAAACACAAAAAAACCTTTATCATTATCAACACCTTCCAGACGGCCTGGCACATGGTTCAAATTTTCTAGTCCCTGACGGACGATATCCAAATCAATCCCTTCAGAAATCCCCCAGGCAAAAGCAGCCAACATATTATAAATGTTATGCTTTCCAATAAAACGGCTTTGGACCTTAAGCCGCCCCGTAGGGAACACAATTTCAAAACAACTGCCTCTTAAATCATACGTTATATTCGTGGCGTAAACATCTGCTTTCTGGTCAATCGCGTAAGTGATGACCTTGGCCTTGGTCAAAGCGCAAAGCCTTGGGGCTTGACTATCATCCAAATTAATAACCGCATAAGCATCTCTTTTCAAATTCTCAAACAATAGGGCCTTTGCCTTAAAATACGATTCCATGTCCCTGTGATAATCCAAGTGATCCTGCGTCAAATTCGTAAAAATCCCGGCTGAAAAATCTATCCCATCAAGCCTGCCCTGATGCAGGGCATGGGAGGAAGCCTCCATCACACAATAATGACAGCCTCCGTCCACCAATTGAGCTAAATAACGCTGATTGTCCAGAAACCCCGGCGTCGTGTTTGTAGAAGGCAAGATTTTCGCGCCTATCCGATAATTGATTGTTCCAATCACCCCGCATTTCTTAAAAGCAGTCAGTCGTTGGTCTAAGACCTCGATAGGAGCTGTCCCTATTGGCCAAGAGGTTACGGTCACTCCGATTCAGTTGGCAGGGGCTATCTCAGCTATTGCCAATGAGGGGATTTATATGCGG
>JADFXW010000054.1:5704-10161 GCA_015233375.1 Candidatus Omnitrophota bacterium
TCTGCCACCTTCAACACACAGACATCCTCTTTGAGATTTAAACCCTCCTCATTGTCCGTGACAATGATTCTAGCCCCTTTGGAAACGGCATCTTTAATAAAATCTGCACCATTAAGCTTAACACCAGCCAGGGCAACAAAAAGTCCATCCTTTTGATCTTCGCGGGAGTCACAAGAAATGGTCTGGACATCAAAATCTAACCAGGAAGATGATACATCCTGCGTTTTAATTCCATGAATTAATTCTCTTAAGCGCATAATTAACCTGGCAAGTCATCTTCAACTGTTGGCTGCTGATGTGTATTCAAATATTTTAAAGAATCCCCAACCACTTCTGAAAATACAGGTGCTGAAACGGTCCCCCCATAATAAGCAGGATGCGGATCATCAAACACCACCACCGCAGCCAGCCGCGGATTCTCTACCGGCGCAAAGCCCGCAAAGGTGGCATAAAAATGAGAATGCGAATAGGTCCCGCTAACAACCTTTTGCGCTGTCCCTGTCTTGCCTGCCACCGTCACTCCTGGAATTGCCGCCTTCGTTCCTGTCCCTTCATCAACAACGCCTTTTAAGATAGCCTTGACCCTTTGGGCTGTTGTCTTGGAAATCACCCTATCAAGAATTTTAGGGGTGTGTTGATAAATGATCTGGCCATTGACATCCTTAACGCATTTAACAACAAAAGGCCGCATATAAATCCCCTCATTGGCAATAGCTGAGATAGCCCCTGCCAACTGAATCGGAGTGACCGTAACCTCTTGGCCAATAGGGACAGCTCCTATCGAGGTCTTAGACCAACGACTGACTGGTTTTAGAATGCCTGGCGCCTCTCCAGGCAGATCAATGCCAGTTTTCATGCCAAATCTAAAATGATGCGCATAACTATACACGCGTTTAGGACCAAGACGCTGAGCCACCTTCGCTGTCCCGATATTACTCGACTGTTCAATGACCTGTTTAAAGCTGATCGTTCCCAAAGGCTCATGATCATGTAAAATATGATTAGCCACCCGATAAGCGCCATGCTCGCAGTTAATCATGTCTCCTTCCTTGATAACATTTTCCTGCAATGCGGCGGAAGTCGTGACAATCTTAAACACAGAACCTGGCTCATAAGTAAACACAATGGCCCGGTTCGTACGCATCTCAGGCGCGCTTTTTGACGCTGCCTCCAAATTATAAGAAGGCCGATTAGCTAAAGCCAATATCTCGCCGGTTTTAGGATCCATGACAATAATACTGGCCCCAGCGGCATTATACTTCCTATACATTCTGTCCAACGCCCGCTCCGCGATAAATTGAATGGTTTCATCAATCGTTAAAACCACATTAAACCCATCACGAGGAGGCGTATACCCTTTGTTAAACATCAACTCTCGAGAACGCGCATCCCTGAGGATGATGGCGTGCCCACATTCTCCCTTCAAATATTTATCATAATCCCGCTCAAGCCCGTCTAACCCGTTATTGTCCATCCCGGCAAACCCAATCAAATGCGCGGCCAGGGACTGGTTTGGATAAAAACGTTTGCTCTCTTTAATAAACCCGATTCCAGTCAATTTCAATTTCTTAATCTTCACATAAACGTCCTCTGGGACTTTACGGGCCAGCCACACAAAATATTTGTCTCGATCAATTTTCGCCTGTAAGGATCGGGGGTCTATTTTTAAAAGGTCAGACAACTTCCCAATGACCTCATTTTCATCATGGGCCTGATGCACGGCCCTGGCATTAACATAAATAGAATACGCTGGGAGATTAACAGCCAATGCCCGCATGTTCCGGTCATAAATCGTCCCTCGTCGCGGCTCAAGGACCATGGAGTGTTCATGCTGACGCAAGGCTAAATGGCTTAAATAATCAAAACGAAAAATTTGGATAAAAACCAAGAACCCAACAGAGTATAAAAAACCCAGGAATAAAAATAGAAAAACTACAGCAAAACGGGAAGGATATTTGCGTAGAAACAATTTAACCTCTGTTCATATCAATTATTTGGGAAATACCTCTAATCCCAAGCCCTGGCTTCCTGGACCTCTAAAAACGAAAACAAGTTCCATACAGGATTAACAACCGCCTTAGGCTTAGGCCCTAAATGCTTAGATGCCGCAGGTGTGCTAACTGTCATCACCCTCTCATTATCCATAAAACGCAAACTATTATCGCGATCCAAAAGCTGGTTTCCTAAATTATTAGCAGATTTAAGGGTCAAAATTTGATGGCTTAAGGATCCATTTGTTTCATTGAGTTCATGGATGATCTTTTCTTTATCCTTGCCGTTATAAGACAACTCAAAAATCCTCATCTGCATGTGAATATAAAGCAAGCACATGACGGTCACAAAACAAGCCACCTTTAAATACATCTTCAGGCTCATTTGATCCTTTCAATGGCCCTCATTTTAGCGCTTCGGCTTCTGGAATTAGAAGTGGTCTCCTCTTGGGAGGCTTCCCATGGCCGTTTTGTTAAAATGAGTCCTTCCTCTGTGAAATTTAATGACTTAAATTTATTCTTAACAATTCTATCTTCCAGCGAGTGAAACGAAATCACACAAAGCCTGCCGCCAGGCTTTAATATCTTGAAGGCTGCCTCTAACCCTAAAGAAACAGACTCTAACTCCTCATTAACCACAATCCTTAAGGCTTGAAAAGTCCTGGTTGCTGGATGTATCCGGCCCCTGGTGTATCCTCTGGGCAAAGCGCGCAAAACAATATCTGCCAAATCCTTGGTTCTTATAATTTTGGCCTTTGCCCTTTGCATGACAATGGCCGCAGCTATCCGACGAGCAAAGCGTTCCTCGCCAAACTCCCAAATAATTTTCTCTAATTCGTTTTCTTTAAGGGTATTGACAAATTCTGCTGCTGTTTTTAATCCGGATGACGCATCCATCCTCATATCCAAAGGACCATCCAGCTGAAAAGAAAAACCACGCTTCGCATCATCCAACTGAAAACTGGATATCCCAAAATCCAATAAAACCCCATCAACAGCGCTTATCCCAAGCTTCTCTAGGATTTGACCAATATCACGAAAATTCCCTGAGCTTAAATCAACCTTTAATTTTAAATCCTTAAACTTCTCCTTAACAAGATTCAAAGAAGTAAGGTCGCGGTCAATCCCAATCAAATGCCCACGCGGACCCAAGGCTTGGGCCATCAACAACGCGTGCCCTCCTAAGCCTAATGTCCCATCTACGGCCACTCCCCCTTGAGGCAGGCGTAATAATTCCAGTGCCTCTTGAGGCATGACAGGTATGTGAGGCAAAAATTTATCAATCGACATCCAGCATGTGCTCCGCGATTTTTTCAAAATCTCCGCTGGATTTATTGAAAAATTCTCGCCAAAGCGTCGTTTCCCAAATTTCAATGCGGTTAGAAATGCCTATCACCACCGCGTCTTTCTTAATACCAGCAAAACTTTTAAGGTAATCAGGGATAATAAACCGTCCTTGCTTATCTGGCAGCACCTCAACGGCACCTGAGAAAAACATACGGTTAAAAGAACGCGCTTCGCCCTTGGTAAATGGAATGCTTTTAAACCGGGCCTCCTGCAGGCGCCATTCAGATTCGGCAAACATGAAGATGCATTTATCCAATCCACGGGTGACAAAAAACCTCTCAATGCCATTTTCTTTCGCCACCTCGCGAAACCGCGCAGGCAGAATCAAACGGCCTTTATTATCAATCCCGTGGCTGTATTCCCCGTAAAACATACCCTCCACATTCCTCCACTTTGCTCCACTTAAATGAGAGTATAGACCTACACAGGAAGGTTGTCAATACACAATTCGTTCTTCTTTGAAAAATTTATCGGAAAAGGTCATAAAAAAAGGGGACGATGAAGTCCCCTTTTTTTTGATAATAATAAATTGTAAAACGTCCAACTAAAATTTATATTTCAACGCCACTGAACCAGAAACTTCAAAGAAATTATCCCTTATCTGGGTATCACACTGAGCGATGAAAGAAACCCCATGAGGAAGATCAAAAGAAAGCCTGCCTCCCAAATCCGCAGCGTCCCTCCCTGGATTAGCCCCCAAAGCGACATAACTGGCACCAGGTAAATTGACGGTCATTTTCATGCGGTCATTGATAAAGTCGTAGAGCCATTTCGCATGAAATTCAGGCGTCACACTGCCCCAATTATATTGTAATTTTTTAGAAATCCCAGCCCCTAAACCAGATTCTAAAATATCATAACTTTGCCTATCCACTTGAGCATCCAAGACGCCTGCACTTGTCTCCCCATAACCATCAATAGCCAGATGTGTCCATTGAAGAGAAGTAAGCGGAGTTAAAACAATATCATGCCCCATATCAAATTTATAACCGCCTTCAGTATAAACACCTGACTGATGCCCTTCGAAATTTCCATAGGCAACGCTGCTACTGCCCGCAGGGGAACGTTGACCGCTATACCAATTACTTGCAAAATAACCCGTCATGTCCACATAAAAAG
>JADFXW010000055.1:0-9408 GCA_015233375.1 Candidatus Omnitrophota bacterium
AGATTGGTATCTTGCCGCCAGATGTCAACCATAGTTATGCCCAGTTTGCCCCTGAAAATGGGCAAATCCGTTACAGGCTTTTAGCAGTCAAGAACATTGGGGCTGGGGCCATTGAATCCCTGATTGAGGCCCGTCACAAGTCAGGTGAATTTTTATCCGTATTTGATTTTTGCCGAAAGGTTGACCTGCGCCTCAATAATCATAAGGTGTTAGAAAGTTTAATTAAATCAGGGGCCATGGATTGCTTTCATTGCAAGCGTTCTCAAATGATGGTGGTTTTAGACAAGGCCTTGGATGGGGCCCTTCATCAACAAAAAGAACAAGAGCGTGGTCAGTTCACCTTCTTTACTATGCCGCAAGAAGAATGTGGTTTTGGTAAAAATGATGAGCTTTTGCCAGATCTGGAGGAATGGAGTACGTCCCAGGTCTTGGCCAATGAAAAAGCGTTATTGGGTTTTTACTTAAGCGGCCATCCTTTAGAAAGATATAAGAATGAAATTGAAGAATTTGCCGATTTTACAACAACGAATCTTAAGACAGCCCGTGATGGCCAGGAAGTCCGCATGATTGGGCTTATTACGACTGTCAAATTGACTACGACCAAGAAGACCAATGAGCGGATGGCTATTGTGGGCCTCGAGGATATGGATGG
This sequence comes from Candidatus Omnitrophota bacterium, assembly GCA_015233375.1. GTDB lineage: Bacteria > Omnitrophota > Gorgyraeia > Zapsychrales > Fredricksoniimonadaceae > JABDGZ01. The sequence continues at coordinate 653 of JADFXW010000055.1, forward strand.
TCAAATGGAATTGGTGATATTTCCATCTAGTTATACCCAAACAGCCCTTTATTTGAAAGAAAGCACGGTTGTGGTGGTTAAGGGCAAGGTCAGCTTCCGCGATGGTTTCCCTAAAATGATGGTTTCTGAAATGGCTGGTATTGACGAGGTTTATGATTTGATCAAGGCAGTGCATGTGGATTTGTCTCATATGGGTCCTTCTGGTTTTGATAAATTGAAAGCAAAATTAGTCCGCTTCCCGGGAAAGGTCCCTGTTTATTTGCAGTTAGATACTAATAATTATAAAAAGGTCCAAATGGTGGTGGGTGAAGATCTTTATGTGACGCCTAGTGAGGTTTTAGTGGAAGAGATTAAGGGTTTAGTGGGCCAGAAGAATTTTTCATTGACACTGTAACTTGTTGCTGATACGATACTTGCAATAAGTAAAATTTTTGGAGGTTATTTTCAATGACAAAAAAAGATATTGTCTTAAAGATTACTGATGCCACCGGCATCAAACAGGTCGATGTTAAAAAGATTGTGCAAAAGACCTTTGATGTTATCGTCGATTCCTTGATGCAGGGCGATAAGGTTGAGTTGCGCAATTTTGGTGTTTTTAAGATTAAAGAGCGTCGTGCCCGTTTTGGCCGTAACCCACGGACTGGACAAAGTGTTCCGGTACCGCCTCGTAAGGTGGTTGTTTTTAAGTCTGGTCTGGAAATGAAGAAAAGAGTCAAATAGGCTAAAGGGGCATGTCTTTGAATAAAACATTTGCCCTCCCTCGAGGGACAGCAGATATACTCCCTGAGGAGTCTTTCCTCTGGGAAGAAATTGAATCCAAGGCCCGCCGTATTTGTCAATCCTATGGCTTTAGGGAAATCAGGACACCTTTATATGAGGATGTGAATCTTTTTAAAAGGTCTCTAGGCCAAACCAGTGACGTGGTCAATAAGCAGTTATTGGAGTTGGCTTCTCATAAGGATGATGAGGGCTATGCTTTACGCCCTGAAGGGACAGCATCCATTGTACGCTCCTATCTTGAAAATAGTTTTGATAAAAAGGAAGCTTTATCCAAATTTTTTTATATGGGGCCGATGTTTCGTGGGGAGAGGCCTCAAAGGGGACGCTTGCGTCAATTCCATCAGATTGGGGCAGAAGCCATTGGACCTGGGAGTTTGTCCGCTTTTTTGGATGCGGAGATCATTTCTTTGGCGATGTTTTTATTAGAGTCATTTGGAGTCAAGAAGGCGAAACTCAAAATTAATTCGCTGGGTTCTAAAGAGGATAAAGAGAGGATATCTCTATGGTTAAGGGAGGTCTTTGCTGCTGACAAGGCCTTGTTATGTCCTGATTGCCAAAATCGTTTTGAACGGAATGTTTTCAGGGTCCTGGATTGTAAGAATGAAACCTGCAAAGGGCTTGTTTCTAGGATTGTGACAAAACTTCCTTTGTCTGATGAAGGCACGCGTTATTTTGAATGTGTCCAAGAGGCTTTAAGAATGGCAGGTATTGATTTTGAAATTGCACCTCACCTGGTGCGGGGGCTTGATTATTACAGTCATACTGTTTTTGAGATTACGGCTCAAGGGTTAGGAAGTCAGGATGCGATTGGCGCTGGTGGCCGTTATAGCCAGCTTATTCATGAGCTGGGCGGGAATTTGAAGGTTGATTTTGGGGCCATTGGTTTTGCTTTAGGGATTGAACGTGTCTTATTGGCGGTGCAATCGTCTTTGAATGATCCAGGTTTCATTGATGCCTATGTGGTGATTTTAAATAAGGGGGAGGCTTTTTTAAAAGAGGCATTTAAGGTTTCAGATTATTTACGAAAGGCAGGCTTTAAGGTTGATTTAAGTTATCTCGAAAGACCGGTCAAATCGCAGTTTAGCCAGGCCAGTAAATTGAATGCGCGGTTTGCCTTGATTATTGGAGAGGATGAGTTGGCTTCTGGTAAGATTTCTGTCAAGAATATGAAGACCTCAGAGCAAGAGTTGGTGGATAGAGGGGCTGTGTTGGATTATTTGAAAAAGATTGCTTCGCTTCGCTCGCAATGACAATGCTAAAATTATTGGAAAGGTTTAGAGGATGAGAACACATACATGCGGTCAGTTGAATAAGAATTTTAAAGATGTTGAAGCCACCCTTTGCGGATGGGTGCATCGAAGACGGGACCACGGGAAGCTTATCTTTATTGATATCCGGGACCGTTACGGCATTACTCAAGTGGTGTTTGTCCCATCGGTCAGTCCCGAAGCCCATTTGGAGGCCCAAAAATTGGGGCCAGAATTTGTGGTTAAAATAACAGGGACGGTCAACGTGAGGCCTCCTAAAAATATTAACCCGGACGCCAGCACAGGGGACATTGAATTATTGGCCAGGAAGTTGGAAATATTAAACACGGCCAAGGTCCCTGTTTTTGAAATTGATGATAATATTGAAGCCTCAGAAGACCTGCGCTTGACCTATCGTTATCTGGATATCCGCCGTAAAAAGGTGAGGGATTCCTTGGTTTTAAGACATCAGATTTGTGCCTCTATGAGATCTTTTTTGAATGAGGAGAATTTTACCGAGATTGAAACGCCTGTATTGACTAAATCAACACCAGAAGGCGCTCGTGACTTTTTGGTGCCTTCACGGTTGACCCCAGGCTCTTTTTACGCGCTTCCTCAATCCCCACAATTATTCAAGCAGATTTTAATGGTTTCGGGGATGGATCGTTATTATCAGATAGTCAAATGTTTCCGTGATGAGGATCTGCGCGCGGACAGGCAGCCTGAATTCACACAACTTGATATGGAAATGTCATTTGTGGACCAGGATTTTATTTTTGATTTAACAGAGAGGTTGTATAAAAAGATTTTTAAAGAGGTTCTTAATATTGATTTACCCACACCTTTTCCCCGGATGACTCATGCAGAGGCTATGGAAAAATATAATTCTGATAAACCAGACATTCGGTCTGATAAAAAAGACCCGCGTGAATTTGCGTTTTTGTGGGTTGTGGATTTTCCTTTGTTCAAGTATAATACGGAAGAAAAAAGATGGGAAAGTGAACATCATCCGTTCACCGGTATTCATCCTGATGATATTGCTTTATTGGAAAGCGGTCAATATGCCCAGGTCCGCGGCCGTTGTTATGATTTAGTATTAAATGGCAACGAGATTGGTAGTGGATCTGTTCGTATTCATCAAAGCGCATTACAGCAGAAGATTTTTGATATTATTGGTATTCAGGCTGATGAGGCGCAAAAACGGTTTGGTTTCTTGTTAAGGGCTTTTGAATACGGGGCGCCACCCCATGCGGGAGTGGCTTATGGTATTGACCGTATTGTGACTATTATTACAGGGAATGAATCTATCCGGGACTGCATCGCGTTTCCCAAGACCCAGAAGGGGACGTGCCTGATGACAGAAGCTCCGTCGGATGTGGATGCCAAACAATTAAAAGATTTAGGGTTGATGGTATTTAAAAAATAGGGGGGAGACATGATTAACAAGAATTTAGCGTTGTTGATTTTAGTGGTTTTTGCAGCTGGTTGTGGCATGGAAGCAAAGACCTACGTGATGACCAAAGACAGGGTTGGGTATGACGCCCCTGGCAACGGCGGTTGTGTGGTAGGTAAATGTCCACCTGCCTTGGGACCTGCAGAAAAGACACGAAAGATTTATGTGTTGGAACTGACAAAGCCTGTTTCAGAATCTGAAGTCAAAAAGATTGAAGAAAAGACGTCTTCGGTGGTTAATACATCTTTACCGCCTTCTAGTCCTCTGCCTCAAGCAAGTGAGCCTGCTGTGCAGACCCATCATAGGGTTATCCCTGTGATAGAGGATGAGCCCGTGGCTCTTCCTGCAGCTGTTGCTGAACAAAACATGGGCAAGTTTAAAGGTGGGGAAACTTACACGATCCAGAAAGATGACACCTTGCAAAAAATTTCCAAGAAAGTTTTTGGCACGTATTCTAAATGGTACAAGATTTACAAGGCTAATAAAAATAAAATCAAGAATCCAAACGTCTTGATACCCGGGACGGTGATCAATATACCTGAATTAAAATAATAGTATGGAACTACGTTTACAATTAGATAATAATCGAGATCTGCAGCTTCTATTTGGGCGCCATGATTTGAATTTGAAGATCATTGAGAAAGAATTAGGTGTTCGGATAGTCCGTTTTGAGCAAGGGATTAAGATTATAGGCCCAGACCCTCAAGCCCAGAAGACCCAGGAACTTTTCCATTATTTGATGACCTTTGTGGAAAAGGGCAAGGATGTCAAAAAAGCGGACATCGTTTATGCTTTGCGTCTTGTGGAGAAAGAAAAGGCCATTGATTTTCAGCGCCTGGCCAAAGAAAAAATTGAGGTTTCTGTCAAAGGGGGATTGATTACCCCTAAAACCCGTGGGCAGATTGAATATATTGAAGCCATTAAGACACATGATCTGGTCTTTTGCATAGGGCCTGCAGGGACTGGAAAAACTTACCTGGCGATTGCCATGGCAGTCAATGCCCTTAAAAAGGGGCTTGTGCGTCGTATTATTTTGACCCGTCCGGCGGTGGAGGCTGGGGAGAGTCTCGGGTTTTTGCCTGGGAATATGGTGGAAAAAGTGCTGCCGTACCTGCGTCCTTTATATGATGCCTTATATGACATGATGGAGCCTGATCAGGTTGAACAATATAGTGAGCAAGGGATTATTGAGATTGCTCCTTTGGCGTTTATGAGGGGCCGTACCCTTAATGAGGCGTTCGTTATCCTTGATGAGGCCCAAAATTCCAGGCCTGATCAGATGAAAATGTTTTTGACCCGCATGGGATTTGATTCGAAAATAGTGGTTGCCGGAGACGTGACCCAAAGTGATTTGCCAGCGTCTGAAAATAACGGCTTGGCTGAGGCAGACCGTTTTTTAGGGAATATCCCTGAAATCAAGTTTATCCATTTGACCAGCGAAGATACGGTCCGTCATGAATTAGTCCAAAAAATTATTGGCGCTTACGAACAGACGAACAACGGCAGTCATAAACATTAAACTATGGCCATTGCAAAGAACGAACCCCATGTGCGCGCGCAAAGCTTGATGGTTGTTTCTGCTTTCTTTGGATGGCTTATTTTTTGTCATGTATTGGCCCTTTCTTTGATCGTTCCTTTCCTGGTTGCTTTCTTCGGTATTCATTTATTCTATTTTAGAAAGGTGGGGGTGCGGCTATTCTTTAATTTGATAATATTGTTAGTTTTGCTTGTCATTGCAGCCACCGCCTTTAAATCACCCTCGCATCCTGTCTATTTTTATTTGCCAGTAGCGTCAGTATCGATGCTGACCATGCTCTTGTTTAATGATGTTCATATTGGTTTTATGATGGCCTTGATATCATCTGTATTGGCAAGCCTTGTGTTGAAATTGGGCTTAAGTGAGATGTTGGTTTTCTTTTTAGGCAGTTTAGTGGGATTGTATAAGGTCAGAGGCGCCCGTACCCGCGGGGTCTTGATTCAAGCGGGTATTTTTATTTCCTTAGTCGAGGTCATTGCTTTTCTTTTGGCCAATCCCGTCATTAATCAGGATGTCTTTTTTTATGCGATTAAACCCCTGGCCCTTAACGGCCTGATAGGCGCTTTTGTGGCCATGGCCACATGCAAGATTTTTGAAATAGCTTTTGGTGAAACGACTAATTTTAGTCTTCTGGAGCTTTCTGATTCAGCACATCCTTTAATGAAGCGCCTGATCCTTGAGGCGCCAGGATCGTATCATCATAGCTTGATAGTCAGTAATTTGGCTGAGGCTGCGGCTGATGCCATTGATGCGCATGGGCTTTTGGTAAGGGTTGGGGCGTATTATCATGATATTGGCAAGATGGTCCATCCCGAATATTTTACGGAAAACCAGATGCAGATTGATAATAAGCATGATGAAATTGGCCCCTCTATCAGCCGTTTGATCATTTTAAACCATATTAAAGAAGGGATGGAATTGGCACGCCAATACCATTTAAATAAACGTATCATTGATTTTATCCCTGAGCATCATGGGACAAGTATCATGCATTATTTTTATCAAAAAGCACTTTCCAAAGATCATCCTGATGGGTTGGATGAAAAAGATTACAGGTATCCAGGTCCCAGGCCCCAAAGCAAAGAAACAGCGATTGTTCTTCTGGCAGATTCTGTTGAGGCCGCAACACGCACCTTGGATGAACACACGCCTCAACGCATTGAAGATCTGGTGCGCAAGGTCATCAATAACAAGTTTATTGATGGACAGCTGGATGAATGTAATTTGACGTTAAGAGAAATTGATACGATAGCAAGTGTTTTTGTGCGTGTTTTAAGCGCGATGCACCATGCTCGTGTCAAATATCCAGAAATGACTAATGGAAATACTTTTAAGAAATCTTCAAAAGAAGATACCAATTCCAGCCTCAAAAATCCTCAAAGCGGCGAAGGCAGCGTTTCGTAAAATCGGTTGGACACCCTTGAGTTTATCCATCGTTTTTGCCGGGGGTGGCCGCATGCGTCGTCTTAATAAACAATATCTTAATCATGATTATGTGACGGATGTTTTGGCTTTTGATTTGGGGGGGCACGCGGGAGAGGTTATTGTGTGTCCATCAATGGCCTCATCCAATGCTAAAATTTATGGTGTCTGTATTGAGGATGAGATTGTTTTATATGTGGTCCATGGTATTTTGCATTTGGCCGGATACGATGATCATAAGCCTCAAGATATAAAACAGATGCGTTTGATGGAACAGCGGGTGTTAAGGGCTTTTTGAAATTTTGAATGAGGGATCTCTGCTAGTGGACGGATGAGGTGAATTTATTTTTTTTAAAGCGATGGGTCATTTTTTAACGCCTAAAATGACCAAATCGCTTTAAAAAAAATTCACCTCATCCTGATACTTTATTGATCGGCACATTCCAAATTTTAAAGAACAAAAATATAGTTGTTTTTTTATATTATTATGACAAAACGTATTGCCGTTATTGCTTTAATTTCTTATATGGCCTTTATCCTGGAGTTTTTGTTGTATCATTTTTGGGGGGCTTGGGGGAGTCCTTCTCTTTTGATGCTGGTGGTCATTTTCTTTAACCTGTATCTTGGGATACGTTACAGCATAACAGCTGCTTTATTTTGTGGTTTTTTTAAAGATGTCTCGGGTGTTGCCCCTTTTGGGACCTATATCCTGATTTATGTGATGGCCGCCTATTTGACGACCTTGGCCAGGCAATATGTTTATGAGCCGGGATCCAGGTTTTCGAGGGTGGTTGTGACTTTTTTGGTTGTTGCGGGATGTTTTATCTTACAGGCATTCTTGTCTAATATGAGCCATGACATTGTTTGGCGTGATTTGTTTTTGCATGTCTTGCTTCCTCAATTAACCATAACCATGGTCGTGGCAACCTATGTTTTTATTCAGTTAAGAAATATTAGTAACTTTTTTGCATTAAAATAAATTTTTAATATGCGCATCAACATCATCCAATTTTTTATTTTTTTATTCCTTGGTCTTATCCTTTTTGCCCTTTTTTATATGCAAATGATACAGGGCGGCTATTATCACCATCAAAGCATGAATAATCGTATCCGTGTTGTGCCGACAGATGCTCTGCGGGGAAGGGTATTGGATGCCAATGGCCTTGTTTTGGCGGATAACAGACCAAGCCTGAATATCGCCCTTATACCACAAGACGTGGAGGACAAAAGGGGGTTGTTTGATTATTTAGCGCAGGAACTTGATAGGCCGCTAGAGGCCATTGAGCGTCAGTTTAATTTTAAGAAAACAGCTTCTTTTGCGCCCGTTGTTTTGGCCCAGGACATCCCTCGCGAATTGGCTGTCAAAATAGAGGAAGAAAAATTTGTTTACCCTGGCCTTATTATCCAACAGGGTTTTGAGCGTTATTATCCTTTTGATGAGGTTGGTGCTCATGTGATTGGGTATGTTGGGAAAGTTGATGAAGAGGAGATGTTTAATAGTCAGGAGTATGGATACACCCCTTTAAGCTTTACGGGGAAAACAGGTGTTGAAAAATGGTACGACGCTCTTTTGCAAGGAGAACCAGGAGGCAGGCAAATTGAAGTGGATAGCCGCGGCCACCAGGTACGTTTATTGGGGGTCAAGGAGTCTTCTGTTGGGCGGGATGTGGTCTTGACCATTGACCAGAGGATACAAATAGTGGCCCAGGATTTATTAAAGGGTCAAAGGGGCGGGATTGTGGTCATGGATATAAGTAATGGGGATGTTTTATCTTTAGTGAGTTCGCCCTCGTATGATTTGAATGCTTTTTTAGATAAGAGAAAATCGAATAAATTAAATGCCTACTTTAAGGACTCCACAACGCCTTTGCTCAATAGAGTCGTTACAGGTTTATACCCGCCTGGCTCAGTGTTTAAGATTCCAGTGGCTTTGGCGGCCTTGCAGTTGAATAAGATTACTCCAGAGACGACCTTTGAATGCTCGGGATACATGATGCTGGGAAACAGGAAGTTTGGTTGTTCTCATGTGCATGGCGCCCAGGATTTAAAACAAGCATTGGCTCATTCGTGTAACGTTTATTTTTTTCATACAGGCTCATTATTAAAACCTTCGGTGATTGGCGCTTTTGCCAAGGCCTTTGGTTTAGGCATGAAAACCGGGGTAGATTTGCCTTTTGAAAAACGAGGGTCATTGGTCACAGGGGCTTCAAGAACAGGGGCGTGGTATACCGGTGATATTTTGAATTTATCGATTGGCCAGGGTTATACCTTGGTCACCCCGTTACAATTAACAGTTTTGATGGCTGCGGTGGCCAAT
>JADFXW010000055.1:9447-9960 GCA_015233375.1 Candidatus Omnitrophota bacterium
TCATGGATTTGGCGAAGCGGCCTTTGATCCGTTTGCGTCCAGAGGTTTGGGAAGAGGTCCAAAAAGGATTAAAAGAGGTGGTGGATGATCCTCAAGGCACGGGTCATGATTTAAAAGAAATCCAGGGGTTAGACATTTATGGAAAAACAGGTACCGCTCAAAGTGTGCATTCCAAGCCTAATCATGCGTGGTTTGTAGGCTTTACAAGAACCTTGGCAGGGGTGGCAAAACAAGGCTCAAGGTCCAGGAATATCGCTTTTTGTGTTTTTCTTGAATATGGCGGATCCTCGGAAAACTCCGTTAAAATGACCCGCGAACTTCTCTTAAAACTGCAATCGTTACAGATTCTGTAATATCATTCAGGCCTGTTGCAGTCTGAAAATCATACTCGACAGCATTAACAAAGTCTGGTATAACTAATTTTAACTTTTTGGATGGGGCCAAACAGGATACAGACCAGATTTTAAATTTATGGCAACAAGTACATGGGTTGACTTGAGTGCATGGATATAC
>JADFXW010000056.1 GCA_015233375.1 Candidatus Omnitrophota bacterium
TCTCAAAAACCAGTGGTCTCACGGCCGTGAGGGTTCAACTCCCTCCCTTGGCACTTTTAAAAAATTTGCCACGACAATCATTAAATGTTAAACTCTGAGTATGAAACGTTTTATCTTGATAGCCCTCTTTATTTTGTCGTTCAACACAGCCCTCTTTGCTGATTCCAACGAACAAGTCATCACCCTTAAAGATGGATCACAGATTAAAGGACACTTAGAAGGCGTCAAGGACGGCGTTTATACCGTTAAAACACCTATCATTGGGGATGTTCATGTCGCGGCTCATGATGTCGCAAGTATCACCAATGGAAGCCAGCCGAATTCCTCTAAGGCGCCCAACAACAGCAACAACCAGGCCCCTGTATCAACAGATAATTCTTCAGCTAATTCGTCTGGAAATTCTTCGGGTTTTGAAAATCAAGTCGCGGCGGCACAACAACGCTTAACATCAAATCCGGAAAGCATGGCAGTGATTCAAGAAATGGCCCAAGATCCAGAAATCATGCAAGCGCTCCAAGACCCTGAACTTATTCAAGCAGTCACCAATCATGATATTTCAGCGGTGCAAAACAATCCCAGATTACAAGAGCTCCTCAAGAATCCTAAAATGCAGGCCTTTTTACAAAAAATCATGGCTCAGCAAATTTCACAATCCAGCAACTCATCGTCTAAATAAAACCATCCCAATAAGAAACACTTATCTCGAATTGCCCAGACTCGCCTTATATGTTTGATAACCACCAGACAAATTCTTACACTTAAAGCCATTTTGAGTTAACACACGAGAAGCTAAATACCCTCTTAATCCAACCTGACAATAAACTAAATACTCTTTGTCTTTAGATAAGGTTGAAATCTTATCCCGCAGACAATCGATAGGAATATTGATGGCTGACGGGATCATGCCGGCTTGGGCCTCTTGAGGAGATCTAACATCCAAAACAACTTGATCTTCTTTCAGATGAACAACATCAGCCGTATGACAAATGCCCACATCACCCCTCATCAAATTGGAAGCAACGAAGCCCAAAAAATTAACAGTATCCTTGGCCGAACCATAAGATGGGGCGTAACATAATTCCAAATTCTCCAAATCAAAAACGGTCATCCCTGCCCGAAGCGCAACACTCAAGACATCCATCCGCTTATCAACGCCATCCATGCCAACCGCCTGAGCCCCTAAAATCTTCCCACTGTTTGGACAAAAAAGCAATTTCATGCTTATTTGTTTAGCATTAGGATAATATCCTGCATGATTAGGGGAATGAATATAAACCTTTTCAAAAGGCTTTTTGAGTCGTTGAAGGATTTTTTCACTCGCCCCCGTCATGGCGATTGTTAAATCAAAAACCTTACAAATAGCAGTCCCTTGAGTTTTCTTATAAATAGAATGACGGCCAAAAATATTGTCCGCAGCGATTCGTCCCTGCCTATTTGCAGGACCTGCCAGAGGGATCAGGGCCTTTGTTGAGGTGACAAGATCATCTACCTCAAGAGCATCACCCACCGCGAAAATATAAGGATCACTGGTCTTCATTTCTTCATTCGTCACAATTCCGCCGCGCTCACCAATTTCCAGGCCTGCCTCTTGAGCCAACTTGACTTCAGGCTTTACTCCAATAGCTAAGACAACCAATTCTCCTGGAATTTTCTGACCATTGCTTAATTCTGCTAATATTTCATCCCCTTGCTTATAAAAACCTTTGACCGAAACTCCAAACTTTATTTCCGCGCCATTTTTTCTTAACTCTTCATGCAAATAATAGGCCATCTCTGGGTCAACTGGCCCCATGACTTGAGAAGAAAGTTCTATGATGGTAACACCAAGCCCTCTAGTCCTGAGAGCTTCCGCCATTTCCAAGCCAATATACCCGCCACCCACAATAATGGCCCGCTTCTTTAAATGGCTATCGACACAATTTTTTATCCTGTCCATGTCCGCAATATTTCTCAATGTAAAAACTTCCGGCAAGTCCAAACCTGGTATCGGAGGTTTTATGGGGGCGGCTCCAGGACTTAAAACCAAATAATCATAAGCCTCTTGATACTCCTTGCCTGTCACTAAATCTTGCACGGTAAGCATCTTTTGAATACGGTCAATTTTTTGAACTTCAGTCCTTACTCTGACATCAATACAGAATCTTTTCCGCAGCGCCTCGGGCGTTTGAATTAACAATTTCTGCCTATCTGGGATCACCCCACCAATATGATACGGTAATCCGCAGTTTGCAAAAGAGACATGCTCCCCTCTTTCAAAAATAATGATCTTGGCGTTTTCTGATAATCGACGGGCACGGGCTGCAGCTGATGCTCCGCCTGCAACACCGCCCACAATTAAAATACGCATACCCGCTCCTTCATCAACTGTTTCGGTTTTGTTATTTCATTTACTGAATACGTCTTTTTCTTCAAAAGACTTCTTCAAACTCAAAAACTTGATCACTCTGCTGAGGAGGCAACATCTGTTCAATCTCGGTAATAATATTAAGCGGATAAAAAGGTTTTTGTAAACATTTGTGGACACCGCACAATTCCAACAAAAATTGAATTTCTGTTTTATACATCCCTGTCATCGCAATAATGGGAATACCCTTAAATTCCTGCGAATTACTCAAATCAAACGCAACCTGAAACCCGTTTTTTTGAGGCATATTCAAATCAAGGAGAATCAGGCCTGCTCCCTCTTTCTTCAGAACCTCAAACACCTTTCTAGAATCATTCACCGTGACCATGTCATAGCCTGCCAGCGTCAGAATTTCTCCCAACTCATCCAGAAAATCTTTATCATCATCCACCACTAATATCCTTTTATTTTGCGCCCCCATGCCGACCCCCCTTTTTTGGTTTTCTACAAACCTATCCACATTGACCATTTGGTCGTTATTCTAAATGAAAAGATTTTTTCCTGAAGGCCGGCTTTCCGCTTTTTATTGACCTTTCTCAACCTTTTATCCTGAAAGGGTATCAATTTTTAATAAAAACTCGGCAATGGAAAATGGTTTGGGGATGATTTCTGTTACCTTACTCAGAAGATCATCAGGACTTAACAACTTTTCTAGAAAAGGCCTGCCGCTGATAAAAAACACCATTGGCCTGGGGCCAGAGAGGGAAATCCTGTTTAAAATATCAACACCTGTGATATCCGGCATCTTAAAATCCAAAATAATGACGTCATATTTCAACGGTTGAAATTGATCCAGGTTTTTCCTGTTAAATATAATCGTCTCGACTACGTGTCCATTATCTCGTAAAATCTCCGAGAGCTCCTCACTATACTCCACATCATCATCAATAATCAAAATTTTCTTAAACATGTGCTTTAAATCCTAATGGCAGGAGCACCGTCACAGTGGTCCCCCAATCTTTTTTACTGGTCATTTCTATCTTTCCGCCATGAGCCATGACGATTTGCCTGCAAACCGTTAATCCTAAACCTGTTCCCTGAGCCTTGGTCGTAAAAAATGGATCAAATACACGTTCCAGGATTTTCTCATCAATCCCTGGCCCTGTATCGTTGACTTGAACACATAGAAAGGGGCCATCCTTGTTTGAACTAATCTTGACTTCCCCTTTAACCTCCCGCACAGCATCAAACGCATTATTAATAATATTAGTAAACACCTCCTTAAGCTGAACAGGGTCCCCAAGAAACAAAAGTCTACCCTCATCCTCATAATTTTTAACCAGATGCACCTTGTTCTTTAACGAACGTGACCTGGCCGCAGCAATAGACTCTTCCAAAATATCATTCAAAAAAATCTGCTGACGCTGTGGAGGCTTCATGCGCGAATAAAACAAAAGATTATTAATGATCTGGTCGCTCTCGTCTACTTTGTTCTGAATCACATGAAAATGCTTTTCTAACGCAGGATTTTTGGCCTTTCGGTACAAATTATAAGAGGCCATATGGATTGCCGCTAAAGGATTACGCAACTCATGCGCCACTGTGGCCGCCAGAGTCCCTATATCCGAAAGTCGCTTGGTTCTCTCTAATTCAACCTGAGCCTCAACCAACTCCTCGGCACTTTTCATGACTAATGCTTCCAAGGCCTCTTTATCTCTATTAACAACCTCCTTGGCCTGCTTTAGGATTTCTTCATTTTTCTTGCGATCCGTGATATCCACCGTGACCGCCACTCCACCCAGGACTCGCCCTTTGTCATCACAAATCGGTGCCCCTGACGCCATGGCAAACCAACGCCTGCCCTTTTTAAGCACTATCTCAAGTTCCATGGGTTCGACAGTCCTGTTTTCTCTAACAGCCCGTTCTAAAGGAAGTTGATCTGCAGACACCTGCTGACCATCTTTAAAATATTGAATATTTCTTCCTGGATCCTCATTATCGTTTGAAGACGCAGACAAATTATCTTGGCCGCTCACTTCAAATTGGGCCAAGGCCGCCGCGTTACCCGTCACATGCCGGCAAGTCTTATCATCAGAAAAAGTGACCCCCACAGGGACCGCCTCCATAATAGCCTTCAGGCGCCCTTCACTTTTTTCCAAAGCCTGATTAAACTTCAAACGCATAATAGCCACAGCCACCTGCTCTGAAACCACCTTCATTAAAGACAATTCTTCCTCGCTAAATCTCTCACGGTTTCGGGTGCCAAAAGATAAGGCCCCTAGCACCTGGCCATCATCACCGATGATAGGATGACAGGCATACGCCTTTATCCCATAGGACTTGACCAATGCCACACGCTGGTCATCGCAACCAGGCACGCATTCTACAACTGAGCGTCGTCCATCGCGGGCCACGCATCCACAGACAGCTTGTCCATAATCCAACCATTCAATAGAACGTTTTTCTTCTTCAAAAATCCCTATGCAGGCATTAAGATGAAGTTTTTTAGATGCCTCATCTGCTAAGAAATTAAAGAAAACCTGACAGTCCAAATGGTCCATGATGTTATGACACAGTGAATCAATGATTTTTTGAGGGTTAGGCGCATAAAGAAGCTCTTCTGCCGTCATAGCCAACAGTTCATACCTTTTGGACACACGTTCCATTTTCTCCTGTGCTGTCTTTCTGGCCGCTATCTCTCGATTGAGGTCATCCCTTGACGCTGTGACCTGTTTAAGGTCTTCACTCATTTTGTCAAATATCCTGGAAAGATCTCCAATCTCATCTTTTTGTTCCATTCCCACCTTAAAATCCAACTTACCCTTTCCTATCATTTTTGCGCCTTCGGACAATCGACGAATAGGCCTGGCAATGGACTCAGCCATCACAAAGGCGATTAATGCCACCAAAATCAATATAATCCCCAAAATAATAAAAACCAATTTTTTTAAATGGATAATATCCGTAAAGGCCTCATCCACATCCATCTTGGCTACCAGGCCCCAATGCAATATAGGAATATACTGCCAGGCCGCAATAACCTCCTTGCCCCGATAATCAGTCAATTTTCCAAACCCTGTTTTTCCTTGAACGGCTTCTTGAACAAGTCCGCCTAAAACGCCCCCCAAGGATATTTTTTGATTCAAATCAGTATTACTGGCATTTCTCAAAGGAGTTAAGAATACCACTTCATGGCCCAACTTTTTGCCTACCAAAACTTCTCCGCTTCTTCCCAAGCCTGTCACATCATTAATCAGAGCATATAAAGGTCTCATATCCACTTCAAAAACAATCACCCCGATAAACCCACCATGGACATCAAACTCAGGGGCAGAAATCAAAAGTTCAGGACGCCTAAGCCTGCTTTTATGTATAAAAATATCCGAAAAATAAAGTCCGTTCTTGCCTTCCTTAAAAGCCTTTTCTTGGATACCATTCACTGGTTTTAAATATCCTTTAAAATAATCTTTCGGATCAGTCGCATAAACCCACTGACCATCCTTAGTGAATAACTCAATATCAATCAATCCCCAAGCCTTCTGCATGAAGGGTAATTGTTCATCCAGCATTTTCTTAGCCTCTATCGATCCATGACTAAACGGACCTGCATAAGAATCGCTCAAAATCGGAAGATTTTTTCTAATATTATATAAGGTCTGAGAGATGGTCATATTGGACTTAAGGTCCAAAAAGTAATGCTCAATCCTTTCAGCCCTTACCGCGGCCAAATGACGTAAATGGGCCGTTCTTGCTTCTCTGAACGAATTTTCGTAACGAGCAAAAGTCACGGTGCTAACAAAAAAGACAGGGACCAAGGCAAGGACTAAAAAAGTAATGGTGAGCTTTGTCCTGATAGACATAATCGTTGCATAACCTGTTTCTATTTTACTTTTTTGACTATCATGGTTATCCTAGAGCCATCTTTACGATACTGCGCTGGTGTTTTTCGAACCGCCTTTTTGAACTGACGAATAAAGGATTCTGCATTCTCATAGCCCAATTTATCTGATATCTGACTAACGGTATACCCTGATTTCGTTAAAAGGTCCTTAGCCTGATCGAGCTTGACTTGAAGTTTATATTTATTAAACCCAACTTTCATTTCTTTTTTGAAAACCCGGCTCAAATACTTCGGGCTCATCCTCACGCAATCAGCCGCTTCATGAAGCCCAACTTTCTTAAAACGATTATTTTCTATGAATTTCTTCACCCGTAACATCTTACCCTTGATATCCAAAGAGCAAATCTCAGGCTCAGGCGCATGCATACCCATCAACGATTCAACCGCTTCCCGAAATTTACGGATATCAATAGGTTTTTCAATATAATCATCCGCTCGCAATTTAAGCGCTTCAATGGCCACGTCCTTGGAACTGTGCCCTGTCAAAATAATGACCTTAACATGAGGGTCATTCTTTTTAATTTCAAAAAGAGCATCGAGGCCACTCATGCCTGGCATCATCACATCCAAAATCACAAGTCCAATATCATGGGCCCTACACAAAACAGCCAAAGCCCCTTCACCGGTTTGGGCTTCCAGGGTTTCATATTCGTCGAGAAAATCCTTTATCTCGGATCTTAAATCTTCATTATCATCGACAATTAATATCTTTTTTGACATAGCCGTTATCCATCCTTGATATTTAAATTATACCGGTATACCTCAAGAGTATCAAGAAATACACAACAGCGTCCTTTATATTAAACGGGGGCAAAGGCCCCCCATAAAGACCCCCACCCCCTTATGACACCGCTTAACTGGCTTATCTTTCTAATGACAAACGTCTTTTTTCAAAATTATTTTATTATTTCTTCTAATTTCAGGAATAGCAGGAATCTCTTTTCTATTGACCTTTTTCCACCTATCCATGCAAATCATCTTCAACCAGGGTTACAAAAGATTCTTTAGGCCTCTGACCAGGGGCAAAATACGTTTCTGGTTCAGCTTTTTTCTTTAACAAAATAAAAGCCTCCCGTTCCCTGTTTTTTTCAAGCAAAGCCATGACCCTGTTTCTGACCGATTTATCCTTGACCCTGACAACAATGCCAGCACCAGCATTGATCTTACTGCTCAATATAAGCAAGATTTTCATCAGATTCTTCCTCCTTGTTAATGAAAGTATAAAACATTATTTATCATTTGTCAATAATATCATGAAATAATGATAAATCATGTAAGTAATTACAACACAACGCATTACGTTAATTTAGCAATCTTATAGAAGAAATTATTTATCATTATATCTATAAACAAGGAAATAATGATAACTTTCTATTGACACAAGCGCGAACTTGTTGTAACATTGAAATATGAAGATTTTCGAGAAAATAAAAGGAATAATTAAAGAGAAGGGTTGGACGGTTGTTCATCTTCATAATGAGATAGTCAGCATCTTTGAAGAAAACGCCGTGATTTACCTGACCCTCCACCGCACCCTCAACGGCAAGACCAAATTTCGGGAATCCACCCTTCACCAGGTTGCTGCAGCCCTGAGCACAACACCCAAGAAGCTTCGAGAAGACACCGATGAGCAGGAAACATCCACACGCTACGACTATAACCAAAACGCGTTCCTGGAAATCGAGACCACCAATTTAAAATTTTTGACCGCTAAATTGACCTTAATGGGAGGAGCTATTACAACCACCGAACAAGACCCAATTGAGCGCGGAGAGTTTATGAAATGGATTCACGGATTACAAGGAGAGATGGTTTGCGTTGTAGCCACACCCCAAGGACCAGAACAGCATACTATTAAAAAAGGGGATAGTTTTTATTTTAACAGCACCCAGCCTCATCATTTCGAGAACAAAACCCGCAAAAAAGCCGAATGCATACTCATTCAAAATCCTAAATACCTTTAAAATATTAAAAAAAAGCCCCTTTACGTTGTTAAACGTAAAGGGGCTTGAAGTTTAGGCTTAGACCTTCACAACGTTCTGAGCTTGCTCTCCTTTAGGACCGGTCGTAATATCAAATTCTACGGCCTGACCTTCGGCTAATGATTTGTAACCATCACCCTGTATTGCGCTGTGATGGACAAATACATCTTTACCGTTTTCGGGAGTAATGAAACCAAAACCTTTTTGATCATTAAACCATTTAACTGTACCTCTTGCCATAATGTACTACCTCCTTTTACACAAATTTTGTAAACATCAGCAAAATAAAAAACCGTAAGGCCAACATTCTTAGACCATACGGTTTAAAAAACGTATTTGCTCTTATTTACCATACTTTTTATAAGTTTAACACCATATTCTAATTTGTCAATGAAAAAAACATGGTTATTAAGATTTTTCTTTTACCACCTTTGATACCGACGAAAAATTCTTTGTAAGCCAGGACAATACGGCCATCTGTTTTTTGGTTTGCGCCAGGGGCCTTGCCGGGGATCCCCACATCAGGGCATTTTCGTCAACATTCCCTATAATGCAACTTTTGCCTCCAATGACCGCATTCTTGCCTATCGTCACGTTATCCGTAACAGCTATCTGCCCACTCATAGTCACATCATCTCCAATGATGGTACTTCCAGCGATACCGCATTGGGCGGCCATGATGACATTGCTCCCTATCTTGACATTGTGCGCAATATGACACAGATTGTCTATTTTAGAATTTGCCCCTATCACGGTATCATCCAAGGCCCCTCTGTCAATGCTTGTATTGGCGCCGATTTCCACATTTTCTTCAATGATAACCTTGCCCAATTGAGGAAATTTATAAATAACCCCTTTTTCTTTGACATAACCAAAACCATCAGCACCCACCACCACACCTGCATGCAGGATGACATTTTCTTTTAATACAGAGTCCTGGTATAAAACCACTCGGGGATGCAAATGGCAAGCGGCCCCTATGGAACAATTTTCCTTGATAACACAACCGCTTTCGATGATCACATTATCCCCAATGGTGACATTCTCTTCAATGGAAACCTGCGAATCTATACGCACGTTGTTGCCAAATTTGACCGAAGAGGCGACCACTGCCGAAGGATGTATAAAAGGATTATTAGGCTTAAGGGGACATAAAATACGGTAAGAAAAAAGAAAAGCAAGTTTGGGGTTATGGACCCTTATCAGAGGTTTTGTTGATTTTCTTGCTGTCAGCGTTGTTAAGACACAGGCCGTCTGGCTTCTTTCAGCTAAATTGAGCATATTTTCATTAAGGGCAAAGGTGAGATCTTTTCTCCCTGCAGCACCAATACCACTTAACCCAACAACATCCACATTATCATCGCCCTCAACTTGACCTTGGATAAGCATTGCTAAATCGTTTATTTTCATAAACCCTCCTTAAGGGCTTTAGGTTTCTGTCAAAACTTTTAGCTTTTAATCTTCTTATCTTCTGTCTTTTCAGAGAGTTTTGACTTTTGAACTTGCCTCCCCCTAAAGAATCAATTATCCTGTTCTTTACGGAGGCGAAAATTATGAA
>JADFXW010000057.1 GCA_015233375.1 Candidatus Omnitrophota bacterium
CAATTAAATCCTCTTTACAGTACACGTATTCTGCTGGCTTTAAATAAGAATTATACCTGTCTTGCCCAAAGGCTGACAATAAGTATTGTGGAATATTTTCCATGCGGTTCACCGGCCTTATTTTCCCACCGTTAGCCATATGCTTAAAACATGCTTCTAGCGTCCATAAATCAACCCCCTGTCCTAATGGCGGCAGGTACGCAAACACGCCCGCCTTCCCATGGGCAAAGACGCACAAAGCATCCTTAATCATTTTAAATTCAAAATCAAAAAAATCACACCAGGCAAAAATGCTGGTAAAAGAAAAACCAGACAATGGACAAGGCCCTCTTTTTAGAAAGGAGTCCACATAAGGCTTTTGTTCAAGTAAACAGATATCTGTCATATGAGGGGCAGATCAAACAAATAAAGCAATTCAGGAGCATAAGGGGTGTAATCATGAAACATGTCTTTATTCTGAATAAGAAATTCTCTAAAATCGTATCGACCAAAAAAATCTTTTAGATAGGCTTTGTACTCATCAAAGACTTGGGCTGCCATATGGTCCTGGACAAACGGACAGCCCAGATGCACGTAAAGTTTCAGAGCATCAACGGTTTTAGACAAGATAAACGGATACAAGACGCATTCAAAAGGCCTTTGAGCATAAATGCCGCAAGTCGAGTCTTTATGATGAAGAAAACGACAAAGATGCCCCTGGCCTAAAGGGGTCGTCGTCACATATGATTGGGTATCAAGGACAAGCGACTCATTAAAGACTTCTGCTAATCGATCTTTATCCACCTGCCCTACCCTTGGCCTAAAAGCGGAGTCAGCTTCGTGATAACGGCAGCAGCCTTTGCATTGAAGACAACCGCTTGAGGTGACAAATTGTTTAAAAGATAGAATCATTATTTGACAATACTTCCCAGCGCGATATCTTTGTCCGGCATTAAGAGGCCCATGCCATTGGCATCTGAGGCAGCCAACAGCATCCCATTGGATATTTCTCCTCTTAAAACCACAGGGTCTAAATTAGCGACCAAAATAACTTTTCGGCCCACCAGCTGTTCAGGCGTATACGCCTTGCGGATACCTGCCACAATCTGCCTGACATCACGGCCTGTGTCAACCTGTAAAACATAGAGCTTGTCCGCATTAGGATGCTCCTTGACCTCCTTAATTTGGGCCACAATCAATTCAATTTTCTTAAAATCTTCTATACTCGCCATTTCCATTCTCCTGGTCTTTAATATTATAAAAAGAACTCCCCCTACCCCCTCTTTAACAAAAGAGGGGGAAAAAGAATTTATTATACCAGCCAAAAGGGATTAAAACCAGCATCAACAAAGATCATCCAACCGCTGGATGCCATGCTCATGACCTCTGGGTCGTGGGAATTCCAACCAAACGGGATTGCCCCGCGGCGTGAAGAATAACTGTAGGCCGCAAGATTAGGAGAAATATGATAATACAAACTATCCATAGACGTGCGCATGGAACATTTATCAGCCATGGCCTGGGCCCAGCGTTTCCCATCAGTATCTTTATAATAATCCGCTAATGCTGCGAGTGCGGTCATGGCTCCAGCGCTCCATTCTACAGAAATCCTGTCATGTTCATCGGTGTACCCCACTCCTAGAATATTATTATTCTGATCCAAGACACCGGCATGAGCGCGGCCAGCTTGCCAAATCCGCCAAGCGCTGTCCTTTCCTAATAATTCATCCAAATGACGAGGACCAACACAGGCAATGCTCCAGGTCTGCACATCCAGGGCAAAATACATGCTGGCTTTAATCCATCGGCCGTTCACACAATACGCGCCTTGATACAAATACCCCTCTTTCTCATTCCACACATATTTCAAATAACGCTCAATGGCTTCCATGGCCTTTTTGTATTGCGGTTCCTTGGTGACTTGGTATAACATACGAAAAGCCGCATACCATGAAATATTATTCTCCGTGGAAATATGGTTATACCACCAATTCGTGGAGGTAAAATAATGGCTTTCTTGATAATTAAGTTCTCGATAAGCGCCTAATGGCGCCATGCGAATACCTCCAATTTCACTTTGAAGGATAATGGCTGCCCTGGCTAATTCACGAGAAAGTTTAAGCTCAATGCTTTCAGGATGCGCCGCATAGACCTTTTTCGTCTTATCATAATATTTCTGATGATAGATTTGCATCGCTGCAATGACCACCCAGGCATTTTCACCCGCAACCGGTTTCCAATCTGCCCAATGCAGGCGATCCTCATCAGGAAACCCACGTAAACTTTTTTTACCATCCATCGGGTCTGTCATCAAATACTTCCCATCAGCATTAATAATACGAAAAAGAAAGCCTCTGTGACCATAATTGTCCATATCAGAGCTAACAAGGCTGGGGTCCTTGGGATCATAAACAAAGGAGCTAATGGGATAACCTGCGCGTATATTCCAAAAATCTCCTAAATAACCCTGCCAATAATATTTATCCAGCAATGAAGCCTGCTTTAAATCTTGACTCAAACCTGTTTGGCTTAAAGCAATCTGATAAACCGCGCCATCATAAATATCCAATCCTTCATGGGTGATCATCCGTTCAATAGTCCCCTGCAGCGCCCCTGAATCTTCCATATGCCGGTACACCGCAGGCTTATCTTTGGGGGCAATATAAAAACTATACGGTAAATGGGTAATGGGACTAACGTTTAATTTGAGCCAATTTAAAAGAGGCGACTTGAGCACTAATTTTGAAGATTGACCCCATCCGTTCGGGGCATTGGTGATAAAAAAAGAAACAATGAGGAGTAAAAACAGTATTTTTTTCATTTTTCGGTAACCAGGCTGTCCTTTTTAAAGGATCCACGGCTTTGCACCATGCCTTTAGGCATGGTCCCCGCTTGAAAGCCCTTACCTTCAAGCGGGAGTCCCCAAGTTACCTTGGGTTTGCCTTTTCGTAATGTATTTTAAGAACAACTTCTTCTATCCATTTACAGTATAACATATTTAATCCCTAATATGACAAGCTTGGGATGAAAAATTTTGTAAAAATTAAGACAAATTTGAAAGCCAGGATTAAATGAGTATAATAAGTCATGTCTTTTTTTATTCAGCCTTTCTTAGCAGGTCTTTCCGTTGGCTTTTTCTGCCTTTCTTATTGCTTCCCATTTTTAGCCTCTTTGATGGCTTCTGAACAAAGAGAGCGGTCCAAAAATATGAAGCTTTTCCTTAATTTCATGTTAGGCCGCTTTTTTGGGTATCTTCTTTTTGGTTTTGTCATCAGTTGGGCAGGAGAAAGATTACAATTCCCCTTTTTACACATGGCGGCTAATCTCGCCTTGATTTTAATCTCCTTGGTGCTTCTTTTATATATGACTGGCCTTATCAAAAAAGACGAACGTTGCTTGATAGGCCGCTGTCCCTATAAAAACACCCTGGTCATGGGATTCTTAATGGGCATCAATATCTGCCCACCGTTTCTGATGTCTTTAACCTATGTCTTTTCTTTACATAGCATGCTGGGAGGAACTCTTTATTTCCTTATCTTTTATTTAGCCAGTTCCTTGTACTTTTTACCGGTGTTTTTTATTGAACTATTGGCCAAAATCAAAGAATTCCGCATCATGGCACGCTTAAGCGGCATTCTTTGCGCTTGCCTATTTATTATTTATGGAATTTATTCTATTGGGCATCTTCTTATCAAACATTCATGAAAAAATTAAGGCCATTGCAAAGAGATTTGTCTAAACTACCGTGAGTTTTATAGAAGACTTTGAAATTATTTTTTCAACTACGCGTTGCCTTTTTCCGCCAATCTTTTCTAATTTTTCAGAAAAACAACGCCCTTCGGGCTGTTTTTCAGAATCGGTGACGAAGATTGGCGGGGCAACAGTAGTTTAAAAAATAATTTCAAAGTCTTCTATAAAACTAGCGTGAAACTATTAAGGATATCTGATATGTCTAAAATAATTGACCTCATTGATAAATACACCACTTGGATCTTAATGGTCCTTGTCATCATTTTTGTGATAACAGGGTTTGGGAAAACCAAGCACTTGATGGACCCTGTGTTGGCCGCTTATATCCATACACAAATTTTACCCATCCCTTTTTTAATCTTGTTCTGTATCCATATGCTTAAAGTCGTCCGTAATCAATTTTGGAAATGGAATCTCTTTGATAATAAAACCATCTGTGAGGCCTTTGCTTATCTGTTGACCCTTGTCGTCACCAGCGCTTTAATCTGGGTCTACCTGCGATAATATGAAAAACCTGTTCACAAAAATTTTTGCAGGCATCTTCTTTTTAATCATTGTGGCCTCCTGTATTGGGCTTATCCTGGCCCGGGAAAGAACCATCCGACTTGAAGAAAACCCTGCTCAATTCCATGAAGCCATGTATTACGATACCTTCTATGGAAAAATGGTGCGCTGCCATCTCTGCCCTAATCAATGCGTCCTTGCCCCTGGCCAATATGGCACTTGCAAGGCCCGCAAAAATATCCAAGGCAAACTCTACTCCATGGTCTACGGCAAAATCGCAACCGCCCATATCGACCCTGTTGAGAAAAAGCCTTTTTTTCATGTGCTGCTTTTTCTATCGCCACCACTGGTTGTAATATTCAATGCCTGTTCTGCCAAAATTGGGAAATCTCTCAAGTTTTTCCAGATAGCGTATCATCGCAGTCAGCCTCTCCCGAAGAGGTTGTTCACCAAGCTTTGTTAAACAAGACTGATGCCATTGCTTTTACCTACAGTGAACCCACCATTTCTTATGAATATGTATTGGATATTGCTCGATTAGCAAAAAAGGCTGGAATTAAAACCCTCATGGTCAGTAATGCCTATATTGAACAAGAGCCCTTAAAGAATTTATTACCCTATATTGACGCCTATAAGGTAGACTTCAAGGGGTTTGAAGAGCGCTTTTATCAAAAATTAACCAACGGGCATGTGGAACCTGTTCTCACCGCCATGAAAACAATCAGGAAGAATGGGACCTGGCTTGAGATTGTGAACCTGCTTATCACCAATCAAAATGACAGCGACAAAAATATCCTCAATCTTGCCCGATGGATCAAAAATAATCTTGGGGAAGATGTGCCGCTACACTTTTCCAGATTTTATCCTCAATACAAAATGCTCAATACCCCTCCAACGCCTGAGGAAACAGTCATAAGGGCCAGGACACTCGCTATGCAGGAAGGTTTAAAATATGTTTACACCGGAAATATCGCCTATCCTGAAGGCGAAATCACCTACTGCCCTTCTTCAAAGGAAGAAATCATCGTGCGCCAAGGCATGTCCCTCATTTCAAACTCCCTGAAAGATGGCAAATGCGATGACGGAGAAGAAATACCAGGAATCTGGAATTAACACTACTTTGATATAGGGCATGGAAGTTATTATATTTTTCGAAACGTCCGGGAAAAAAGACCCGCCGCCATTACCGCGTTCATGCCCCCAAGCAATAATAATGTCTTACTCACCCCAAAAACAGGCAAGAAAAAAACACCTGTCAAGAGACTGCCTATGCACGAACCCATCAAGTCTGCTGCATACAAGGCTTGCCCCAGAAAAACTAAATAAGTAAATTCAAAACCCACAAAAATCCCAATCGTTAAAGCCACCAACCACCACAATGCTTTGAAGAAAAAAAGCCAAACCAGAAAATAAACAGCCATTAAAAGATGCAGCCCGCCTATCATGGCTGGATTTCTTGTCCTGGCACGCTTTCCCATCAATGCCCCAAGCGCCAAACCCAGCATGACGACACAAATAATACTCGCAATTTTATAATAGAGATTGCCATAGAACACTTGAAACACATAAATAATCAGCATCTGGGCTGACATTAACGAAAACCCTCCAACAGACATGGCGGTCATTAACAAATTTTGAGGCCTAAGCAAGACAACAACGAAAGCCAATAAGCACAAACCAATCCCCAATAATACATTATAATTAATATTCCCTGCCAAACGTATTAAGCCTGCTATGCCTTGATGAAAAACCGATAACCAATAAGTTAAATTGTAATAATACGCCTTAGGCTTAAGGTCTAAATTAATATCGCTTTTGTTGCTTTCAAAAGCTTGAGTGATTTTCTGGATACGATCCGTTGAATACCGAAAATTCATATAACGGGCGGTCAAAAAATACGGACGCACCCCTCGCACCTGCATTCTTTCTATTAAAATTTTCGGATCATGGACAATTGCCCGGTTAGACGCTAAGAAAAAAAGATTATCTTCAGGCAAAATAATCAAGGAAGAAAACGATCTCTGAAGGGTCTTATAGATACTCGCCCCCAAATCCTCAAGCGGTATGGAGACATACTCCGGGGCAAAGGTCAGGTGTGTTGAAAAAATGCCGTCAGCCTTCAAATGACGCCGTGCCTCTTTAAAGAAATCATCACTAAAATAACGGTTAATCATCGCGGTCGATGGATTAGGAAGATTGACTATCATCACATCAAAATCATGGGGCATGATTTTAAAATAACGCCTCGGGTCTCCCTGGAATAAATGGACCCTTGGGTCCTTCAAGCTGGCATTAGGCGTATAGCGCTCACTGAGTCTGAGTAAATCTGGATTTATTTGGGCATAATACACTTCTGTGGGCGCGTATTTTAAAATTTCGCTTAAAGCGCCATTGAATCCGGCATCTATAAACAATATTTTTCGAGGATTAGGATAAGAAAGCATGGGAAAATGAATGAGGCATTCATTAAATGCCTGGTCATTACTGGTCCCCGTGGCAAGCCCATTATGATAAAAATTATACTGCCCCTTGGTCTGGGTCACATCCAATTTCCCATAAATGGAATTCGTCGTTTCTAAAAGCTTTTCCTTTGGGTAACGTAAACTTGAGGCCATTAAATTAAGTGATGCGGCATAGAAAAACAAGAAAAGGCTTACAAAAAGGACCGTCCCATAAAAAAAAGACTGCTTCGCTTCGCTCGCAGTGACACATCGCAGGGAATTGCGCCCTATTATTACCGCCGGGATAATATTCACCCACCAAACAAACGCGATTATCTGAAACTCATTTAAAGACACTAAAAAATAATTAAAAACGACCCCTGCTATGACAAACCCTATGGCTTCCCAAAAATAAGCTGTCCCTGGTTTCTTCCAATAATCACATGAAAGAGAAAATTGCATTCCTAAAATCAAACACAAGGGCGCCAGGATAATCAATGAAAAAAACAGGGCTGCCATCAGATCCGGCACCTGGCCAGGTGCTAAACCTAAGAAACTCTTGCTTAATCGAACCAGGAAGATTTCAAGCAAAAAAAGCAAGGCTCCTGCCAAATGGCAGATCAACAACAAGACTGTACGGCTTTTTTCTTGAAAAAAGAAACGGGGCATCAGACAACCAACCGCAGTCCAAATAAGCCACCCAAAAAATATCCAACCAATAAAAAACTCATTACCATAAAAAGAGACCATCAACTCACGGGTAATAACAATCTGCCCCATCAGAGAGGTAATACCAAGGGCCAGGAGGGATAATATCAGCATATATTTTGAACTTGAAACTCTTTGATCTTTTGCTTAATCTCCGCAAGGGTCATGACATTGCGCTTAGCGCCAAATTTATTATTATGAGAATAAATCTTCCATTGATCCATTTGGGAAACAGGCACATGTTTTACCTTGCGGCCAGTATAAAAAATAATCAAGTCCTTGGTAGTCACCTCAACTGGATCAATCCCGAATTGTTTAATAAAGGCTGTTAAGGACTCCTTGGAATATCCCCATTTATGGTTTCCATAATGGCCCAGATAAATTTCTGACTCCCACATATTTTCACCAAAAAAGGTATCCACAAAATCATCATAATTAAATTTAAAAAACCTCGATAAAAGTTTTTTAAAATTAGGGACCCCGATATGGACCAGGCCGCCTACCTTCAAGGTCCTGGCCCAATCCCCAAACACGCAATACCTCATATATTTATCTAAGTGCTCCAGCACCCCTTCAGCCTTTAATTCATCCGCGCTTAAGTCCGCATAAGGCAAGGGCAGGCTTAAATCATGGACAAGATCAGGATGACAAGACTTGACCCCATCAATATTAATCCAGCCCTCTAATTTTTTAGTCCCGCAGCCGACGTGTAATTTCATCATTACCTTTATCACCTCCACCTTATCTTTTTTTATTATAATCCAAATCAAACCTCTTCAAAGGATAAAAAACAAAAAGGGACAGGTCTTTATCTGCCTGTCCCTTTTAAAATTTCCAAAATATGGAGTTGACCTCTGTTAGCGGCCTATTGCAAAAACGCTTGGACCTCCCGGGCTGACATGGCGGACTCCCTCACGATAAGCGGGACAAGCCCTCCAAAATCAGTCTTGGTCAACATCGCTGCATCAGGGATATTAAACCTGGTGCCTTGCTCTCCATCCTCATCAATGTCCATTTCAATATTGTCCAAGGCAAGGTCAATACCACCGCGTAACGCATCCACATTCCCAGCCATGGCCTTGCTGCCATTAGAACCGTTTCCATTAGATCCATTTCCCTTATATTCTTGAACATCAACCAAAAAATTGCCCCCTTGCTCGGTTATTTTAATCGAAACATTTTCCAATACTAATCTTCCATCTATTCTTCTATTCAAGAAACGATTATTGGGAAAATTATAAAGATTGACCACATGCGGGGTAAGATTCGCAATTTTGACATTCCCTCCAAGATAGGCTCCAGGAAAAAGAACAAGCCCGGTATTTTCATCTCCATCTAATTGTAATAATTTTAAAGGCTTAACGTCATGTTCCTCATTGCCTAAAACAAAAAACCTGTCTATCTCCGCATATTTAACCTTTGATTCTGAAGAATTAGCTTTACGTTCCAGAGAATAAACCGTTCCATCAATCTTGACATGCGTCAGCTTTTTACCATCTGCGGTGGCGCCTCCATCAACAAAGTCGACACGCTTATTTGTAATATCCACACGTTGACCATCAACCCTTAACCCCGCAATCGCCATCAACGCTTTCTTAACATTCTTAAAAGCACTGTATTTCTCACTTGGCTGATCTATTTCAGGAAGAGGAACAGTTTCCCCATTCTCTTTCTTTTTGCTACGCAAAACCCACTCCTTCTCATCTAATGTATAATAATCACCATACCCTTGTAAAAGCCAATCTGTAATAGCTTTAATAGGTGTAAAAAATCGGTTTCGCTGTTGAAAGGTTGTTGAAACAATGGTCAACAAACGTCCATTCCCGGTTTCTTCTTGAACAATCGCCTTGGCCGCTGGATGGGCCTCAATCCAATTATGTAAATTAATAAATACTGTTCCAATAGGCCCCTCCAATTGATACTCTGCCTTTCCACCTGCTATAAGCTCAGGAGCAATAATCCTATTGAATTCTTCTAACGCTCTATCATGATCCTCTTTAAATTGAGACAATAAAATTTCATCAAATATTCTTTGAAGAACTTTTGCCAATACTGGCCTATTAATCCCCAAGACATTCGTATTAAATAACTGTTTGCCTACTCTTCCAACCCCTCCCTCCAAACCATTTTTATTGAATGTTTGTAATTCTCCATTATTCATCGCATCTTTTTGTTCCATCATCCTAATCTTACGTTTACCATCAGAAAAATCTGTCCTAACATATCTGGACTGTTGTAAAAAACACAGGATTTCATTATATTGACCCTCTAAAACGTCTTTAATATTTCTCAAGAATTTAAGCCAATG
>JADFXW010000058.1:0-4706 GCA_015233375.1 Candidatus Omnitrophota bacterium
ACTTGGGATTCAAAAAATAAGGTATACATGCCATCCACCAATTATTCGATTACAATCACGTCTGCGGGCAATGGAACGATAACAACTAATTTTCAATATGTGGAAGGCACCAATCAAAATGCAACAGGCCATGGCTTGGGGATAAAAACATCCATTGCGGTTGAAAAAAACACTTACACAGGGCCATCCACCGCTCCTTCACAAACACAGCTGCTTTATAGCAGGCTTGCGGATATTACAGGAGGAGTTTCAGAACAATTTGGTACCGGGAGCTGGTTTGTGGTTTATGTGGGGGTTTGCACAGGAAACCAATTAGCAAAAAATGGAACTGTAGATCCGTCAGGATGCGAGCCATTTTCAGGCGCAGATAATGTGGGGCAATATACAGGGGAAATTATAGTTACAACTACAGCCAATTAAGGCGGCTTATGTTTCAAAGAACAGTCACATTAATAGCGTTTTTTTTCATGGTAGGCGCACAGGCCTGTTTGGCCAATGTGACGCTCAGCGCCAATCCTGTGGATGGAGGAAGCAGTTTACGTTTTGACAGGATTGCCCAATCTGGACCTGGAAACAAACAGGGAATCCGTATCCGTGTTATGTCAAGCGATAGAGCGCGTTACCAGGTGTTCCAAAGGGTGCTTGAGCCGATTATGGATGAAAAAGGGGAGACTCTTAATTTACAGGCTTTGGAAACACAGACTTTGGCTAATTCAAATAGTTATGGGACGCTTTATGGGCAGAATGGCAGCTTTTTGACGATGAGCGACCAATTAGTATATTCTTCAAGCCAAAATGGAGAAAGCGATGCCTTTATTATAGGTTATTCAATCAATCGAAATATTGTTAATGTTGCGGGTAGCTTTAGGGGCAGGCTTGCCTTTACGGTACGTGGTTTAGGTAACTCTGCAGGTGATGAGGCGGTTGTTGATATCATTTTACAAACATCATCTTTAGGAGGCCTTCAGGTATCCATTAAAGGGGCGCATCATCGCAACCACGTTCATGTTAAAGAAACAGATATTACCCAGAAAGATGCGGATTTCGTGACGATTTCCTATTCAGGTAATCTAGGCGGCCAAGTGAAGATTTATCAAGAACTTGAGACAGTGCCACAAACAACGACGGATGAGAATTTAGGAAAGGATGTTTTGCAATTGGATATGGAAGGGCAAACAGAAGGTTTGCGCACACAGGGTTTAAATTCTTTAGGTACCAATAGAACGCTTATTTATTCCGGGAATAAAGCGGAAGACCAATTTATTATTTATTTTCTGATTAATAGTGCTGAGGCTCAAAAGCAGGCGGCTGGAACCTATCATGGGCGTATCAAGTATGTTGTGGAAACAGACCAGGGAAGGCAGGAATTTCCTGTCAATGTCCAATGCCAGATAGCTCCTGTATTTTTAATGAATATTACTTCCCTTTCCGGGGGTGTAAGATTTACTCATGTTTTAGCGGGCAGTGTTCAAGAACAAGAAGTGGTGGTGAATGTTTTGTCCAATTTACATAAACCTTATCAGGTATTACAAGAATTACAAACAAGCATAACCAATAAACAAGGAAAGGAGTTTGACAAGAAATATTTTACTTTTCTGGTTGCCGTAACCAACAGGACAATCTGGCCAGACCAATTTTACGGAATATTCTCCAATGCAAACAGGAGAATATCCTGTTTTTACATCAGATGCCAAGGGACAAGGCGCCAGCTTTAAGGTGGTGTATCGCCTTGAAGGTTATAACCAAATGAGCGCCGGAGATTTTACAGCACCGGTGAGATTTTCTTTGAACCAAAAGTGACAAGATTTAATTAACAACAAAGGAGAGACAATATGAAAATCAAATTAACCCTCATCATTGCAGTGCTGATACTGTTAAGGCCAGCTGCCATGGCAGACCAGACCGCCTATCCAGTTTCAGCAACGATTCCGCCAGGTGGAATCACGATAAACGCTTACGCGGTCAATTTTAACAAGCAGTTTTTACCGGTCGGGGCGCCAACAAGTGTTTCAACCTTGCCTTTTGGGACCTTGGTGTTGGACCAAACGGTTGATCCAAACACCAAAAAGCCTTACAATGTGTATCGTATGGATCAGACTAAGGGGATTAGCTACTATGCCATTGAGGTTGCGGTGGCTGGTGCTGGTGCGCCTGATACTACGGTGACGTATGCCGAAGGGGTTGACCCAACAGGATCAACAACCACCTTAGGGTCAAGAACCAAGGCCACCTTTGATAAAGAGGTCTTACCCACAGGCGCCACCTTACCTACAGAAACAACTTTGGCAACTAAAAGCTTGTCAGATATGACAGGTTCGGGGTATAAGGTAGCCTATACTACAGTTGCTGGTGGTTGGTTGAGGATATATGTGGGTGTTTGCGGCGGTGATTCTACGGATCCATCAACTTGCCAGCCATTTACGCCTGCTGATTCGGTGGGCACATATAATGGCCAATTAACCATAACAGCGGTGGTCAATTAAATATGAGACATCTTATAAACAAGATAATTGTTTTAGTGGCCGCTTTTTTAGGCACATTGACGATTAATGCGTCAGCTCAATTATTCCTTGAAAAGGGTAAGGAATCAGTGACTGTTTCTGGGGGGGAGCATCTTAACGGCTCATTGATCCTTCACAATACCGCTACAAAAGAGGCTAATATTAAGGTGTATTGGGAAGATTTTACCTATAAGGCGCCTTATGATGGCACCAAGGAGTTTTTGGCTGCAGGAACAACGCCAACAACAGCAGCTTCATGGGTGACCTTTGCGCCACAGACCTTTTCCATGCCAGCCAAGGGCCAGCAGACCATTGATTATACGATTGCGGTTCCCGCATCAATTAAGGAAGGTCATTACGGGGTCTTGTTCTTTGAGCAGGCGCCTGAAGCCATGAGCAGTGAAAAGGGTGTTTCCTTGATTGTGAGGGTCGGGTGTTTATTTTTTATTGAACCGAACAATAAGGTAAAGAAAGCTTTATTACAAGATGTTGTTTTAAAACAGGATAGATTGAGTGTCAATTTTGTGAATCAGGCTAATGTGGTCCTTATTCCTCATACGACTTATTACATCATGGAGCAGGGAGGGGTCGTGGTTCATCGGGGAGATGTAAAAAGGTTGTATGTGCCTCCAGGCGCCACAGGGAGTGTGGTTATTCCTTTAACTAAAAAGTTAACTGCCGGCCATTACACCATGGTTATTAATGGTGATATGGAAGACGGTGACATTGTGGTCAAGGAGATAGGACTAGCAGTGGATGCTGCTGGTCAAATAACAATCGAAAGCACACAGGATTAAGTTTTTTTAGCGTTAACCCCATTACGCGTTATCCTTGATTGGATATTTTTATGATCAAAAAATGCGTAATTTGGGGCGTTTTTATAATATTTTTAGTCAGCTTCGTGCAACCGGTGCTGGCAGACCAGTCCCTTGGATTTAAGCATTATTTCAGCGAAGGCGTCAAGGCCCTTGAAAAACACGACGCCCAAGAGGCCTTGCGTTGTTTCACGCTTGCCCAAATTTACGATCCTGACGATAAAGAACTCCAAAGATACCTGGATCTCTTAAAACACAGCTCCAAAGAGACAAGTTCTTCTGTAAAACTTTCACCAGAACAATCAATTGGTTATAAGTACTATTATAGTGAAGGCTTAAAGGCTTTTCATGAATACGATAATCAAAAAGCCCGTCGTTATTTTTCAATCGCGCTTATCTATTATCCAGACTCTCTGGAAGCTGCCAGGTATTTAAAGATTTTAGAAAATGGCGAAAATGTCCGACCGCCGCAAGTAGAAGAGGTTTTGCCTAAGCCTCAAGAAAATGTTAAACCCGTCTCAACGCCAATGAAGGCCGTAGTATCGACTCAAAAATCTGTCATGCAAGAGGCCATACCAGAATCGAAAACAACATCAACGCCTCTTGTGTCTGTCTCGACGCCAGAAAAAGCAACGACTCAACCTCAGTCACCAGAATCAACAGAAGTGGCCCTTGCCACTGTTGCGCCACCAGTTCAAACAGCAGCGTCTATTGTTCCAGTTCCTGCTGTTGTGGCACCACCGGCGGTTTATGTGCCTGTGCGCAAGGCAAAACAGGCTATCCATGTTTTATCTCTTGATGCTTTGACCCATCATCATCAGATGCGCCCGAGGATTCAAATTGAGTTAAATTCAGCTGTTATTATTGAAGGCAGTAATATTCAAAATTTCCTTGAGGTAGACGAGCATTATTTTAAGTCAAGGCTTATTGATGCCAATCATTTAGAGATTGATGCAGTGGCCGTTGGCCCTGGCTTTATACATATTTGGGATAAAGAGGGACGACACACTATTTATATAGAGGTTGTTCTACCGCCTATTATTCAAACATTTGCCATGCAAGCAACGAATGTCATTCATTCACAGCCCTTTGTTTTTAATTATGCTAATGATTGGAATACGTATTATACCGGCAAAGATCTGCATGTGATTAAACGTCAGAGTTATGGTTTTAGCCAAACGCTATCACTGCGAGGGGAAACCCCGTACGGTTTTTTTGATGCCTCAGGCAGTTACAGTGATTTTAACGGGTATTCCCAGTTTGATTCCTATACAGTGGGTTTAAGCCAAATACCTCTTGAGGGTACCAGTAATTTTAATATACGAGCCTTTGATTCGCTTAGGTATCTTTCGCCATTGACCATGCCCAGCACGCAGCTAAGAGGTGGTTT
>JADFXW010000058.1:4800-9569 GCA_015233375.1 Candidatus Omnitrophota bacterium
ATATAGATGCTTTACAGCTAATCCTTTTTCCAAAAAATGACCGGGATCAATTGTTGTTTAATGTTTCTCGTGGTTATGGTGCAGACCATCCGTCCTATTTGACCAAAAACAATTATTCTATTGAAGAGCGGCACAAATTTAATGATAACCTAAGCCTCCATGCGGAAGAAGCCACGGATACAAAACATGATTCTTATTGGACTTCATTAAAATGGCAGCAGGGTGCCTTTAGATCAGGTATTCATTTTAGGGACATAGACAAGAATTATACGACAGTGGCAGGCATCCCTGCTTATCAAGGAGAAATTGGCGCTGATTGGACCACAGAAACAGATTTTCAAAATGTGCAAGAAAGTTCGCAGCTTGAAGTTTATAGAGACCGGATCAATGGCAACCCGAACGCTCCTAATCGTTTGGATTATGATGGCAATGGTCAGGTGAGGGTCAAATTAATGGAAGGGCTTTATGATGAATTTGGTTTTACTTTTGTGAATACGGCAGGAGATATTTCTCCTCAGAAGAGTCTTGGTTTGAATGATCGCATTTCCAGGGATATTGGGATATGGGGTGGTTTAAAAGCAACTGTTTTTGGAGGTTTTGGATATCAAAACAGCCAGTCTCCAGGTTCCTCCTTTGGCAATTATAATCGGGAGAATATGATTGCCGGCATTCAGGTGCCGTTGACCCGGGATGTGTCGGTGTATTCAAATTATGAGTATGATTGGTTAAATCAGTCTTCGGAAGGAGGTAGTTCCAATCCCAGTATTGTTAACGCAGGGATTTCTTATCATAAACAGATAAACAACAAGATTTATTTTAATACCCAGGTTGATTTTCGTGACGAGTTAGGGGTCAATGAAAGTAACAGCAGTTTTCTTGCTGGCGAGAAGAGCATTATGTTGACAGGAGGTTTAAGTTATAATCCTACCCAGTTTGTGAGTATTTATGCGGATGCTCAGGCCAGTAAGGTGGTTTTTGGCACAACTAATAATACGCCGTACGATGATTTTTCTGTCCATGTGGGGGTAAGGATTACCTTTGGGGGGGCAACGTATTGGGATCCGTTAGGGACCGTTTATGGGATTGTATTTAAAGACAGGAATGGGGACGGTATTTTTGGATCTGGGGATGAAGGGATTCCTGATGTGAAGGTCAAGGTAGGAGATAAGGAGGCCGTCACTGATAAACAGGGCCGTTATTCCATTAAAATCCGTGGTAAAGGAGCCACGGTGACAACAATGCCGGACACTGTTCCAGGCGGCCTGATGGCCTCAACCCCGCAGGTATTAAATGTGACGATTATCCAGGGCCGTCGATCCAGGGCTGATTTTGGCTTTGGTGTTCATACAGGAATTTATGGGATTGTTTTTGTGTCTAAGAATGGCTCTCAATTCCCGAGTGATGGGGACAAATTTATTGGTAAGGTGAAGGTGATTTTAGATGGAAAGATAACTCAAAAAACAGATCCACAAGGCGCTTTTTATTTTAGGCAGGTTAGTCCTGGAGATCATATGCTGGTGATTGACATGAACAGCCTTCCTATTAATATGATGCCAGTGATAAAATTAAAAAATAAGATTAATGTGGCTGAAGGAACGAATTATTCATTTAATATTCCTGTGAAGATAAGTAAAGGTGAGGCCGCACAGGAGGAATAATTCATGATTCTTTTTTTTGAAAGAGGGGGGCTAGTCATAAGGTTTCCACGGCACGTTCCCCCTCTTTGCGAAGCGTATAAAGAGGGGGTTAGGGGGAGTTCTTTTTTAAGGCACAAGCACCGACGTCATTTCTACCATCCTATTATTCCGAATCATGGTATCTGTCTGAACAATTTGATTAGAGCGGCTTGTCCCCTGTAAGTCTCCCGCAGGGCTCCACATGACATGCGGCGGTATGGTCAAAGAAAGCTGGAAGGTCACAGTCCTTGATTCCCCGCAAAATCCAGGTATTGCTGGCAAGAAGAAAACAATCGTGAAAAGAAAGATGATGAGGAATTTTATCATTTCGCCCCCCTTATGTTAAGGCACTTAAAAAAGAGGACGAAATGTGATGAGATTACGATACCAAAAGAGATTTGGTTACGGCAACCAGACAGCCTTGCTTGATCTAAATATCAAGATTAGGCTCACGGCTTTGCGTCCTACCTTTTCAAGTAGTTTGCCATTTTTTATTTTTTAAAAGAGCGTCCTAACCCTCAATTAGACTATAACATATATTTATTTCTTCTGCCAATGGGGGGGGGGCAACTATTTGGTGGGCAACTATTTGTCATTCCCTTGACAAGCGGGAATCCAGTTAATACACAACTAAGGTCAATAAGACAGGAGGGTTAAAAGCAACCGCGTATTTTAAAAGCCACTAAACATACTTCGTTAGAATCTGTTTAATTGATTCGCTGGCACTTTCAAAACCTTGCCGTTCTTCCAAATAATCAGTGGTTCTCCGCGCATTTTACGGTCAGCAATAACTCCCCGAACCGCTTTCTTTATAGCTTTTTTTGCTTTTTGAGATAAAATTTCACCTTCCGCTTTTTTTATCACGCCTTGCCTCCAGATTTAATCCACCGATGATAGTGCTCCTTATCGATAATTTGCAGCCCTTTTTCATTACATTTTACAATCAGCATCGGATCCGCTCCTGAATTATCGAAAATATCCCATGCATCTGCCAAGGGCATATACAAATCAAAGAAATTCTTTAAACTTCTGTCCAGCCGTCTTTTTACATCAGCATCTGGAACATGATGCCCCCCTTGTTTAACTCTTTGCTTTATTCTTTCTTTTGCAAGATACATATTTGGTATCCATAAAAAGAAAATATGAACAAAATACCCTTTCGATTTCGCCTCTTTGATCAAATTAACATATGTTTTGCCTGCCAATGTGGTTTCAAATGCAAAATCATATTTATGACTCATAAAATTATCAATTTCAGAAAGAAGCAATTTCCCGGCTTTAATATTAACATTTGAAGGAAAAAACGGAGAAAGCCCCAAAGCAATCAAATCTGCATTAACAAAATTTGAACACTTAGCGTAATTCGGCAAGAACTCTTTAGCAAATGTCGTCTTACCAGCACCGTTAGGACCTGCAATAATATAAAGCTTAGGCATGTGATTAGTGTAGCACCACTGACGGAATAAAACAAGAAAACCCTTGGGGCAGGACAGGATTTGACCTACAAATGGATTAAGTAATTCCCCGCTTGAATTTTTTGTGGTCCATAAGACAAGTTCATTGTTGACAAACAGTTAGAACTTTCTATAATGTCCATTAATTGAACATTATGCCTACCACCCTAAATGAACGAGAATTTGAATTAGTCAATATTGTCGGCGCCCAGCTAGCCCTCAATCAGCGCGAGGTTTCCCGCAGGATGAACCTTTCTTTAGGCATGACCAACATGCTTTTGCGCCGGATGGTGACCAAGGGGTATATCCGCATTAGACAACTTAATAAAAAGAAGGTTGAATACCTTTTGACCCCTCAAGGTTTTGCGGAAAAGATGCAAAAATCTGTTAAATATACGCTCAAAACAATTAATTCAATTAGTTTAATCAAGAACCGTCTTTTTGCTATTTTGAAGGATGAGTATGAACAGGGCACGCGGAAATTTTATATTTTAGGTGGTACAGATTTGGCAGGCCTTATTGAAATGACAATGAATGATAATTTCCCGCATGATTTTATCATCACGCGGATAAATGTGATGCCAGCCCAAGCCACAGATGGTGTTGTTCTGGTATGTCAGGAAGATTTTGACGTATCTGATAACGGCACAAAAATTTTGAATGTTATTGAAGAACTGGCCAAAGATCAGGTCTTGTTGGAACATGGGCTAATAATTTAATACCATAGAAAAAATCCCCCCTCTTTGCAGCCCGAAGGGCTGCGAATAAAGAGGGGGTTAGGGGGAGTTTTACTAGTGTCATTGTGAGTGAATCGATGTCAGCGAAACTATATTTTAGTCAATGGTTTGATAAAATGCATATCATTTTGGCAAATCATTAGACAAGATGTATATCTTTGATGTTTTTTTTGTATAGGTGATTCATGATAGGACTTTGTAAGAAAATTATCCGCATTTTTGGCAAAGAGGACAGGGCTAAATTTATTATCCTTTGCTTAAGCATGCTTTTAAATTCAGCCATGGAGATTATTGGGATAGGCCTTATTTTACCTTTCATCCTTTTGTTGGGCCGTCCTTCTCTTGTCACAACGAATAAATGGGTAAGTTTTGCGTATCATGCAGGCCATTTTCAAAGTTTCAATCAATTTATGGCGGCCCTATCGGCCTTGATAGCAGTTTCTTTTATATTAAAAAACGCGGTTCTTTTTTTTGTCCTTTATTGGCAAACTTATTTTGTTTTTCAAAAGCAGGCATATCTAGTCAGCAGGCTTTTTCGCGCTTATTTAGTGAGTCCATATAGTTTTCATTTAAAAAGGAACGTTGGCCGATTGAAACATGTGATAAGTAGTGTTGGGAATATCATGAAGGGTGTTGTTTTACAGATTTTTAATATTATGACAGAATTAATGTTAGTGATGTGTTTGTTTATTTGTCTTATGGTGGCGTATCCTCTTTTGACATTATCGATGATGGTATGCCTTGCCGGGGCGTTGCTAGTATTTTTCTTACTTTTAAAAAGAAAGCTCAGGGAATGTGGAGAGATTGCTCATCAACACGCAGTTTTTCGATCACAGGCTATTGAGCGTCCCTAAGCCTAAACGGGCGACGATAATAAGGTCTGCTTTTAAATCGGCAATCAA
>JADFXW010000059.1 GCA_015233375.1 Candidatus Omnitrophota bacterium
ATAAGATCAAACGGCTTAAACGGATGGCTTACGGTTACAGAGATGTCTATTATTTTAGACTCAAGATTCATCAACACTGTGGGTATTTAAATCCTAGGCGATTCCCACTCTAATTAAGAAAGAACCAAATATAATTTTAAAAAGAGGGGAGGTGTATGGTTGCTTAAACAGAATAAATCAATCCTTATTGTAGATGAGGATCCGTGTTTATCGGATCTGTTGTCTATTCTTTTGCTTTCCCATGGGTATCAAACAAGGGTTACTTC
Organism: Candidatus Omnitrophota bacterium; assembly: GCA_015233375.1. Lineage (GTDB taxonomy): Bacteria > Omnitrophota > Gorgyraeia > Zapsychrales > Fredricksoniimonadaceae > JABDGZ01. The sequence continues at coordinate 267 of JADFXW010000059.1, forward strand.
TCTATCAAATCAGGAATTAAACGGAATTGCTCAAAATATGGATTTGGTTATTTTAGACATGACCTTGCCAGAAGCTGATATTATTCATATTTGCCAAGAATTCAAAATTAATTCAGCAACACAAGATGTGCCTATCATTGTTATCAGTAATAATCAGGGTCAATCAGACAGGATTAAGTCTTTGTATTTAGGTATTAGTGGATATTTGACGATGCCTTTTGAGCCAGAAGAACTATTGGCACGTATTGATATGATTATCAATCATCCTTTGCATCAGTCTGAGGATGGGAGGCTGTTGCATGAACAAGAGATAATAATGGAATTGAATCGGATTATAGATACGAGAGCTGTCCATGTTTATTTTCAACCTGTCTATCACCTGGAATCCATGCGTCTTTTAGGCCTTGAAATGTTTAGTCGTCCTGACACTGAAACCGAAATGGCGGATCCAAAGGTGTTTTTTGATAAGGCTTTGAAACATAATCTTTATTATGAAGTAGAGATGATAGGCTGGAAAATGGGAGTGAAGATGGCGGTTGATCATTTTAACGGAAGACAAAAATTATTCCTCAATTGTGATCCTTTGCTTGTGCAGGATGGCAAATTTGCGAGGGTCAAGGATATGTTTGGTGTTTTAGGGATGCCTGAGGATAATGCTTTTCTAGAGATTGCGGATCGCAGGGTTTCAGCTGTTGGTGAAAATTTTTATGGAAATTTATCTGATTTTCGTCAGCTTGGTTTTAAAGTCTCTGTTGATAATTTGGAAGATGCTAATAAGGCCCAGATGAAGCATATAGAGGATATTAAGCCAGAGGCTATTAAATTAGACCGAAAGATTGTTAATGGTGTGGCTCATGACGTTTATAAGAAAAGTGTTATCAAATTGATGGCGTCCTATTGCCGCCAACACAATGTTATTTGTATCGCAGAGGGGATTGAAAATAAAACAGATTTTGAAGCCCTTATTGAATTGGGTGTCGATGCAGGACAAGGATATTATTTATATCAGCCAACCCGAATCATAGATATTTCTTCCATGTCACTTGTTCGTTAAATTTCTTGAGCAGGTCACTCGTCTGTGTTAAGATTCCTACAAAATAATTATTAAAAAATAAGGTTCTTTAGAATATTGCAGGGTAACCTTGCTAGTGGACGGATGAGGTAAATTTATTTTTTATAATTTTGAGCGCGCAAGTTGCTCTATGTGCGTGGGATGTAGGGACAGGTATTATGTTTACGGAACGGGATATTTTGGCCGTTTGCTTCGGTTTACAATAAAATTTTTCTAAAGTATCCTTAGTATATTTGGAAAAAATTTATTGTAAATCCTCGCAAACATTTGGCCCAAAATCCCTTAATGTTCCGTAAACATAATACCTGTCCCTACATCCTAAGTATGATTTATCCCTTCAAAATTTTTAAGAAATGTAATTTTATACACAAGGAGATGTCTGTGTTTGTTGTCACCGGTGGAGCTGGATTTATTGGAAGTTGTTTAGTGGCAGCCTTAAACGAGAGGGGCCGTTATGATGTGATTGTGGTGGACCATCTGACAGGTGATGATGATCCCAAGAAAAAGAATTTGGCCCATAAGCGTTATCAGCGCTATTATGACAAGGCTGAATTTTTAAAATTGTTAAGGCGGGACCAATTTGATTTTGATGTGGAGTGTATTCTTCATATGGGGGCTTGTTCTTCCACTACTTTACAAGATGCTGGGTATTTTGAGAAAAATAATTATGAATATTCGTGTGTCGTGGCCCAATGGGCCATCAAGAACAATGCCCGTTTGATTTATGCTTCTTCTGCAGCGACCTATGGTGATGGCGCACTTGGTTATAGCGATGATGAAGCCCTTATCCCTAATCTTAAACCATTAAATTTATACGGAGAGTCAAAACAAAAATTTGATGAATGGGTCTTGTCCAACGGGTTTGCTGATAAAATGGCGGGTTTAAAGTTTTTTAATGTTTTCGGGCCTAATGAGTACCATAAAGGGGACATGAAAAGTGTGGTGTCTAAGGCTTATGACAGGGTTGTTAAGGACGGGAAAATGTCTCTCTTTAAATCTTATCATCCAAAATATAAAGACGGCGAACAGATGCGTGATTTTATTTATGTGAAAGACGCTGTGGATATAGTGATGTTTTTTGCTGATAATCCTGATAAAAACGGGATTTTTAATGCAGGCACAGGTCTTGCGCGTACCTGGAATGATTTGGCCCATGCCTTGTTTTCTGCGGTTGGGCGCATGCCAAGTATAGAGTATGTCGAAATGCCTGAGATTTTGCGTGGACGTTATCAATATTTTACAGAGGCTCAAATGGAAAAATTACGCCAAGCAGGGTATCAGAAATCTTTTACGTCGCTTGAAGAGGCCATTAAAGATTATTGCGGGTATTTGTCTAATGGTGGTTGTTGGTAACACTGTTAAGAGAGGGGGGTGTTGATGATTCTTTTTATTATTTTGGGTGTTGTGGTGATGATGGCCTTATGCGTTTTAGGAGGCTTGTTTTATATGTTAAGCCAGGAGGCCCAAAAAAAAGAAGAAGCAATGGCTGTGCCTGTGACAGATATCAAGGAACTAAACGCGCCAGAAATAGTGTCTGTGGTAAGTGATCCTAAACCTGTTGAAAACCTGTCTGAAGCTGGTCCCATAATTAGTTCTCCAGATTTACCGTCTTCTTCTGTTCTTGAAGGGGATGCTTATCGAAAGCGTTCTCAAATGCTTGAGGATGAGTTATTGGCGATTTCGAAAAAAGCGAGTAATCAGTCTGATGAGGCCAGGCAGATGATTGCCTCATTAACAAAGGAAAACGAAGAGTTAAAAGCAAAGCAGGCGGATTTGAACAAAGCCCAAGAGGAGATTTTGATAGTACAAGCCCAAGCGGATCGATTAAAGAATGAAAATAATGCCTTGCAGACACAGTTAGATTCAACCAACGCCAGGGTTTATTCATTAGAAACAGAAATGGCTTCTCTTAGAATTAAAATGGAAGAAGAAATCACAAAAGCTCAATCAATCCCAACACCAGTGCCAGATCAAGCCTTGATTCATGAATTAGAAAGTTTAAAGTCTGAATATGCTCAATTTAAAGAAAAATATGATGATTTAGACAACAGATGCCATGAGTTGACATTAGCCAATACTCAATTAATTGAGAAAAACGATTTACTCCAATATGAATTGGTTAAAGCCAAGGCTCAGTCTAGTGGTTTAGAGAGGGTTAGTTTTAATTATAAAGCCCAGTTGGAAGATTTTCTAAAGAAGATTCATCTTCATGAAGCCTCCAATGACAAGTTATCTAATCTTAATAATCGTTTAGAGGGAATGGTGGAAGAAATTAAATTAAAAAACGAGGAATTGGAGAAGCAGGAACAGTTGACCAAATTTGAATTAGAGCAAAACCGTTTACGCATGGTGAATCTTGAGCATGAATGCGCAAATTTAAGATCCAGGGTACAACAATCATAAGTCTTTTAAGGAGGGTGAAATGCGCTTTTTATTAATCATTATATTTGTGGCTTGCTGTTCCTCTTGCGCTACTTGGGACCATTCCGTTGATAATACAAAAGAATTTTGTAAATCTGTTTGGGGGTCTTCTACCAAGGCCTTGGAACAAGCCAGGGATAGGGCTATTACAAAAACATATGATAAGCCTTATTGGGACTGTGTGAAGGGGGCTCTTCGTGTGGTCAATTCCCAGGGTTGGATAATATTTAAGAAACAAGAGAGTCAGGGATATATGGTGGTCATGGGCATCACGGGTTGTGTGAATACCACCGAGGTTGGTATATTTTTTGTCAAGAGTTCGGAAGGGCAAACACGTATTGAAATATCTTCTTTGAGTACTAATGCGAAACGTAAGGTGGCCAAAGGCCTGTTTCATGGTTTAGATGCATTGTTTGGTTTACCAGCATCATGATTGAACATGAACTTCTTTTCTTAGGGTTGTTGGTTAAGGGGCCAAAACATGGCTATGAGATTAAACTTCAGCTAGAAGAGGATTTGTCTCCAACCATTGGATTGCATATCAAGTCGATTTATTATCCTTTACAAAAAATGGAGCGTGAAGGGCTTATTTCAAAGGAGGTTGGACGCAGGGAAGGTCGTTTTCCAGAAAAGTATGTTTATAGCATAACCTCTTTAGGTCGAAAAAAATTTGATGATCTTATTGCAGAAAGCCTTTTGTCATTAGAACGCCCCTTTTTTCAAATTGATTTGGCTTTCTATTTTTTGCCTCTTGTTGATAAGAATATGGCCAAACATAGGCTTAAGGTAAGGTTTAATTTGTTAAAGAAGATTAAAAGGGAATTAACCATCCTTCAATCCTCCCAAAAGACAAAGATTTTGAGTCTTATCCTGCAGCATGATTTAGATATGGTTGAAGCGGAAATCAATTCTGCTTCGAAAATCATCAGCCAATTGTGATTTTATTTAATATTTTTTTAATTTGACTTTTTATAAAGAGTAAGGTATAATATCAAATTCTTTCCAAACTCTATCTTATTGCTAATAGGGAGGTTATGTAATGGCTGATTGGATTGGTATTGGGCGACGTGCTCGCAGGTGCTATGGTTTTGATGAAGTGGCTTTAGTCCCAGGGACTGTTACTATTAATCCTAGCGAGGTTGATACAACCTTTAAACTGGATAAATATAAGTTTGCGGTGCCTATTATGGCCGCTTCTATGGATGGTGTGGTTGATGTGAAGTTTGCTATTGCCATGGGCAAACTAGGGGGTATTGCGGTCTTGAATTTGGATGGTATTCAGACTCGTTATGAAGAACCTGAAGAAATTTTAGAAAAAATAGCTAAAGCAACTCCAGAAGAGGCGACCAAGCTTGTTCAAAGTCTCTATGAAAACACAAAATTCCCTGTTAAAGAGAGCTTGATTGCAAAACGCATTGAAGAAATCAAAAAGGCCAATGTGCCAGCTGTTGTCAGCTGTATTCCTCAAAACGCGGCTAATTTTTCAAGAATTGCTGTTGAGGCAGGGGTAGATATTTTTATTGTTCAATCCACCGTGGCCACTGTCCGTCATATAGCGACAGAGTATAAAATTTTAGATCTTGAAAACTTTTGTGCTACCACCAAGGTCCCGGTCATTGTGGGTAATGTGGTTACCTATGATATGGCTTTAGAAATCATGGAAGCAGGGGCATCCGCAGTTTTAGTGGGTGTTGGTCCTGGGGCAGCCTGTACCTCTCGTGGCGTTTTAGGGATTGGAGTGCCGCAAATTACAGCGACGGTTGATTGTTGCGCTGCCCGTGATTATTATTTTAAGCGCCGTGGTAAATATATTCCTATGATTATGGCGGGATGCGCATTGGTGGTGAGATATGCAAGGCTTTTGCGGCCGGGTCAGATGCGGTGATGGTTGGATCAGCTTTTGCCAAGGCTGAGGAAGCTCCTGGCAGAGGTTATCATTGGGGCATGGCAACCCCTCACGCCAATCTTCCCAGAGGGACACGTATTCGTGTGGGGACCAGCGGGACATTGAAAGAAATCCTTTTAGGGCCCGCTCGGGTTGATGATGGTTCACAGAATTTGGTGGGTGCTTTAAAGACCTCCATGGGTTCTCTGGGAGCCCAGAATATTAAAGAAATGCATGATGTGGAAATTATTTTAGCGCCTTCTATTCAAACCGAAGGCAAGGTTTTCCAAATTGGTCAGCGGGTTGGGATGGGCAAATAATTATCAAGTTATAACAACGACAAAAGGAGTGATCACGCATGGCTCAACAAAAAGCCGTTAAAAAGTCTGGAAATACACCGGTCAAGAAAAATCATGTCAGTCGATTTGCGAGAAAGACATCAAAACGCAAATCTGTTCATGGTTTGATGAAGCCTATAAAATTAAGGACTTCTTCAAGAATCATACCGATGGAAATTAAAAAGCAGCGAAGCCGTGATATTATCCTTATATTGGATTTGGGGTCCCAATACACGCAATTGATTGCCCGTCGTGTGCGTGAAAGCAAGGTTTTTAGCCAAATTGTTCCCTATAATATATCGATTGAAAAGATTAAAGAGATTTATCCAAAGGGAATCATTCTTTCTGGTGGCCCGCAAAGCGTGACTGACAAAAATGCGCCTTTGCCTCATCCAGATATTTATAAGTTAAATATTCCGATTCTAGGTGTTTGTTATGGGATGCAGGCTATTACCCACATGTTGGGGGGAAAGGTGGCTCGTGCCAAGGATCGCGAATATGGGAAGGCCGAGCTTTTTATTGATAATAATAAAGATCTTTTTGCCAATCTTTCTAATAATTTGACCTGCTGGATGAGTCATGGGGATGAGATTGTAACACCACCACCTGGTTTTATCCGTATGGCGCATACGCTCAATGCAGCGAATGCGGCTATTGCCAATAGGACCCGCAAAATATATGGGGTGCAGTTTCATCCTGAAGTAGTCCATACTCAACGAGGCCTTCAAATTATCCAGAATTTTGCCTATACCATTTGCGGCTGTTTGCCACGTTGGACCATGGACAGGTTTGTGACCGCAGCCCTTAAACAAATCCAGGAAACTGTAGGCGGTAAGAAGGTGGTTTTAGGTTTAAGCGGGGGTGTTGATTCGGCAGTCGTGGCCCTTCTTTTGCATAAAGCTGTTGGAAATCGGCTCCATTGCATTTTTGTGGATAATGGTTTATTACGTAAAAATGAATCAGCTTCGGTGGTACGCACCTTTAAAGGTCATTTCAAGATGAATTTGACTGTTGTGGAAGCGGAAAAACGTTTTTTGGACAGGCTCAAAGGAATTGAAGATCCTGAACAAAAGCGAAAAATCATTGGTCATGAATTTATAGAGGTATTCCATGATGCTTCGAAGAAGATGAAGGGTGTTGAATTCTTAGCGCAGGGGACTTTATATCCTGACGTTATAGAATCTTTGCCAGCGCATGGGGGGCCAACAGCTGTCATTAAGAGCCATCATAATGTGGGTGGTTTACCCAAAGAAATGAAGTTTAAACTGGTAGAACCTTTACGGGAGTTGTTTAAAGATGAGGTCCGTATTATCGGCAAGAATTTGCAGATGCCTGAATCTATCCTCAAACGCCAGCCTTTTCCAGGCCCTGGTTTAGCGATTCGCGTTATTGGTGAGGTGACTCGTGAGCGTTTGGATATTTTAAGGGAAGCTGATGACAGGGTCATGGATGAAATCAAGAAAGCAGGACTTTATCATGATCTCTGGCAGGCTTTTGCGGTGTTGCTTCCTATAAAAACCGTTGGTGTCATGGGAGATCAGCGTACTTATGAGAATGTCATTGCCCTGCGTTGTGTGACTAGTGCGGATGGGATGACTGCGGATTGGGCGCAGTTGCCAGCGGATCTTCTGGGAAAAATTTCTAACCGTATTATCAATGAGGTGTCTGGTGTTAATCGCGTGGTGTATGATATCAGCTCCAAGCCGCCAGCCACCATTGAGTGGGAATAAATAAAAAGGTATAGGATAAAAAAAGGGGACAGGTCAATTTTGACCTGTCCCCTTTTTTTATTGTATACTTTATTTAAGGGAGGTTGGGATGATAAAGGCTCTATTAGTCCATATAATTTTAGTATGTTTTGTCTCTACAGGCATGATGGGTACGTCCTCTTTAGCGCGAGAGTATGCCCTGCCTAATCCTGGAGAGATGATTCATTTAAGCCCGCCATTTAATCCTCCTGTTCTTAAAGGCATTAAAGTTTATCCTGACAATCCCTTAAAGTTTGAGTTTATTTTAGATCGTGGCGACTCTCCCTCTTTTTTTAAAGAGGGGGTTGGGGGGAGTTTAAAACAAGAAGCCACCAAGCTCATCAAATACTTCCTCGCCAGCCTCACCACACCAGAAAATGACCTTTGGGTTAATCTTTCTCCTTATGAAAAAAACAGAATTATTCCCGCATCCTTTGGTTTGACAGAAATGGGAAGGGATGTATTGGCTGAAGATTATATTTTGAAGCAAATCACGGCAAGTTTAATTTATCCTGAAGATGAGGTGGGTCGGATGTTTTGGAAAAGGATATATGAACAAGCGGCTAAGCGGTATGGAACAACAGATGTTCCCGTCAACACTTTTAATAAGGTATGGATAGTGCCCCAAAAAGCGGTTGTCTATGAGAATACAAAGGTTGGGACAGCTTATGTGGTGGAATCAAGGTTAAAGGTGATGATTGAAGAGGATTATTTGGCATTACAGAAGGGGACAGGTCCAGGCTTTACAAGGGCCCTGTCCCCTTCTGCCGGTAGCCAAATTGTCCGTGAAATCATCATCCCACAGTTGACAATAGAGGTTAATAAAAACAAGAATTTCGCAAGGCTTAGACAAGTTTATAACAGCCTTATTTTAGCCGCATGGTATAAAAAGAAGATTAAGGACAGTATTTTATCTCAAGTGTATATTGATAAAAATAAAGTTGCAGGTGTCAATATTGATGACCCAAAAGAGAAAGAGAAGATATACAAGAACTATTTAAAGGCCTTTAAAAAAGGGGCTTATAATTATATTAAAGAAGAACAAGACCCCTTTAGTAAACAAATTATTCCAAGAAAGTATTTTTCTGGTGGAGTTCAGTTTGGCGAGGCCTTGACCGCGGCCATGGTTTCAAAGGGGAAATTGACAAGGCGTCAAATTGGTCTATTAAGAAGAGCAGGGGCTGTGGGTTTAGTTGTCTTTTTAAGCGCATTACCATTTTTTGCGCGTCATTTGCCTGTCAAACCTGAAGAAAAGAAACCTGCTCTTGAAGCCAAAGCCCAAAAAACTCCAAGACCTACTCAATTTTTAGATTTAAATAGTACGTCAGAAGACCAGAGATACATCTTAGCACTTGCCCAGAAAAAGCTTACAGACTCAAGCATTAATGAAGATTTAAGACTGATGACGCGCTTTGCATTAGAGAAGACTTCTGAGCGTATTGGTAAAATACCTCCTGGTTCTACAATGGACATTGTTAGATCTTTGCGGCTCATGGGATATTCGGGGGTTGAAGAGTATGCAGATGTGATGATTAAATGGTTTATGGCTTCACCCATTTTTAATGTGAATACCATTAAAAAGGATATTTTCTTTAAGAATCAAGAATTTTCGAATGAGTTATGGGAAGTGCTCCTTC
>JADFXW010000005.1:0-496 GCA_015233375.1 Candidatus Omnitrophota bacterium
AGCCAACGAGGAACAAGGCGGGTTTTTTGTCAAGATGGTAAGGGTTTGATTTCCATTCTTTAATGCTTTTTGTTTGAATCATTTCACATGAACCTGTGATATCAAAGGCAACACAAAGACGGATTTTATCATCACAGCTCAGAAGAATATCTTCTAACATGTTTTGATTACGGTAGGGTGTTTCCATAAAAATCTGGGTCTGCCCTTCTTTTTTTGAACGCTCTTGCAACATTTTAATCTTTTGAATTTTTTCTTTTCTTTCTTTAGGCAAATAACCATTAAAAGCAAAATTCTGACCATTTAAACCTGAGGCCATTAAAGCCAAAATAATGGCTGTTGGCCCAACCAAAGGGATTATCTTAACGCCATTCTGGTGGGCTAATGAAACCAAATCCGCACCAGGATCAGCCACACAAGGACAGCCTGCTTCGGAAATCAACGCCGTATCTGTCTTTTTAAGAAGGCCAAGATATTCGTTTATCTTGTTTTGATGGGT
>JADFXW010000005.1:540-41027 GCA_015233375.1 Candidatus Omnitrophota bacterium
GTTTGCGAGCTGATTTTCCTTCTTCAACAAAGAATACACGTATATCTTTAACCAGATCAATGATATAATTCGGTAATAATTGTTCTGTTTTATCGCTGATGGTATTGGGAATCAGATATAATTTAGGCATTGCTTAGTCATGGGTTTGGCAATAGGTCAAGACTTCACTTAATTCTTTTGCAGTAATAAAACCAACAATCCTGGCATTTTCAATTTCTTGACCATGGCTATTTAAAAAGATGAGTGTTGGAACACCCTCAAGCCCATATTCCCCGGCAATCTTCTGAACTGCGGGGCTTTCTTGATCCGTAACATCGACCTTTAAAGCCGTAAATTTGGCTAATTTAGCCTGAATTTCAGGACGGGGAAAAACTTGTTCTTCTAGCTCATGGCAAACCCCGCACCAATCAGCTGAAAAATCAATAACAACAGGTATACCTTTTGCGAGTGAATCAGCAAGGGCCTCTTTACTATACGTCTTCCATGGCATCTGGGATGAATGAACAAAACCTTGAGAATACGCACAGAACACAAAAATTAAACAAATAATACCCATCAAATTTTTCATGGCATTATTATACCATAAAATATAATTGCTCAATCTATAGAAATAAATATTGCGTCAGGAAATACCAACAGGTATTATAGTAAAAATTAAGTTATTTGAGATTTTAAATAAGTAGAGTGAGCAAGGATGAGGACTTGGTAAAATTGTTTTTTAAAAGGGATTTGGTCATTTTAGCCTAAAATTGGTCAGAGCCACCGAAGGCTATGACTAATTTTAGGCGTAAAAAATGACCCATCCCTTTTAAAAAATAATTTTACCAAGTCCGTCCACTATCAAGCAATTACCCATTTTATGAAAATAATCATCTTAAACCCTTCATTTGGAGATAATTTTGTCCGCGTGGCTCGTTGGGCTGCGAAATCCCGTGGCCGCGTCCAACGGCATCCTGAATATTTGTTAACTGCAGCACAGGTACTCATTGATGCGGGGCATGACACCCATTTTATTGAAGCTGCGGCACGCAATTTGACGGTGGAAGAATCTGTTGATTCAACAGTTCATCTAAAGCCTGATCTTCTGGTGATGCACGTCACCACCCCTTCTATTTATTCTGATATTGAACAGGCCAAAATCATCAAAAACAAAACTCATTGCAAGATAGCCTTTGTTGGCCAACACGCCACCGCTGAAATTGACAATACCTTTGAAATAGGACGCGGTGTGGTGGATTATATCCTCGCGCGCGAATATGATTATACCCTCCGTGATCTGGCCCAAGGCCTGCCTGATGATAAGAATCCAGGCCTTTGCTGGATTAAAAATGGACAAGTCATTAAAAATAACCCCAGACCTGATCTGGATGTGAATGATCTCCCTTTTCCTGCTTGGCATTTGATTAAACCTGAATGGTATCCTGACGCTGGTAAGAAATTCCCGTTTTTGACCTTAATGACTGGACGTGGTTGTAATAATGCCTGCACCTTTTGCAGGGACCCCCAATTAATGTACGGCCATCAATTCCGCAACCGCCGGGCAGATCTCGTTGTTGCTGAAATGGAGCATGATCTAAAACTGCACCCGCAGATTCGTGAAATCATGTTTGAAACAGATACCTTTGGGGCCAACCGCCAGCATGTCATTGATGTTTGCAATTTAATAATCTCCAAAGGTATTCATAAGCGGATCAGCTGGTCTTGCAACATGCGTGTGAACACGGATTTATCCCTGCTTCCACTCATGCGCAAAGCTGGCTGCCGGATGCTCATGACAGGTTTTGAATTTGGGACTAATGAAAATTTACGGGTTGTGCGTAAAGGCGGCGTATCCATCGAAATGGCCAGGGCCTATACTAAGGAAGCCCATCGTTTAGGCTTTACAGTGCATGGCTGTTTTATGTTTGGAGCACCTGGTGAAACCAGGACAAGCGCTCGTGCAACCATTGATTTTGCGAAATCTTTAGCCTTAGACACCATTCAATTTACTGGTATCGCTGTTTATCCAGGCACATCACTTTATGCCTGGGCCAAGGAAAATGGGTATATATTAGCCCAAGACTGGAAGGATTGGCTAACCGCAACGGGTGAGCAGCGTACCCTGCTTTCCTATCCTCAATTTTCACATAAAGACATTGATGAGCATATTGATATTGGGCTTAAAGAATTTTATTTAAGGCCCAAACAAATCTGGAGCATGTTGATTTCCATTAATTCTATAGGAGATCTCTTAAGGAAACTTTACGGCTTAAAAGCCTTTATTGATTACTTTTCGCACAAAATGAAGAAAGGTTTTCAAAAACCAACGGATAAAAAACCATTCGCAAAATTCTTGCATAGAAAAATTAAAGGTCGAAATAACAACATGAGATTGACACCTGCGTGTTGATTTGTTATATTAGCCAAAATTAATTATTAATAAGGAGAGTTATATGCCACACGTTGTAACCGAAGCCTGTCTTAAATGCAAGTACACTGATTGTGTTGTTGTCTGTCCAGTGGAATCCTTCCGTGAGGATGCTGAAATGGTCTATATTGATCCAGACGTCTGCATTGACTGCGGCGCCTGTGTTCCAGAATGTCCTGTTCAAGCCATCTTTCCAGACGCTGAAGTGCCGGATAAATTCAAAAATTACATTGCCTTAAATGCAAGCAAATCAAAAGAATGCCCGGTCATCAACCAAAAGAAACCACCGCTGGCAAAATAAGTTTTATTTACGTTATCTTATAGTTTATTTGAACTCCCCCTACCCCCTCTTTAAAAAAAGAGGGGGCCTCTTCTTGAAATTCTTTTTGAGGCCTTTTTTATAAAAGAGGTGGAATTAAGCAGAGTGTGTTTTTGGGGACCAATTTCGAAAGTTAGGGAATTTCAGCACCAATCACTCATCCCAAAGAAATACCACAGGTTTGAAGCCACATGAACACCCTGCTCTAATTGAGAGAGCATGAATTCTTTGGCGTCTTTTCGATAGACCAAGAAGACTTGGATGTCTTCGGCGTCCTCCAATTCTTGGACAGGATTTTGATTGGCGGGCAGGTTTTCATCGACTTCAACACAAACAATCCTGGCGCTATCATTGACAAGGGACGCGCCAGTTTTTAGCACAGGACTGACCTCAATGATTTGACCTGTATAACCAGTCTCTTCTTTTAGCTCTACTAAGGCATGGGCCGGATCATTAAAGGCCAAACCTGCTGGAAAAGAAATAATATAACTGTCAATGGCAGGACGGTATTGCTTAATCAAAACAAATCTTTTTGAAGGCATCAGGCGGGCTAGCACAATAACACCCACCGTGGAACGTTTCCTGTCCACACATTCCCATGTTAATTCTGCGCCTTTATCATTTTGATACTTGGTTTCACGGACAGCAAGCCAGTTGCCGTCGTAAACTATTTTTTCGCTTAGTTTTTTCATTATTGCTTTCCAAATTGATCGTAGGGGCTGACCTTGTATCGGCCCGTTAGACTTTGGGAGGACACAAGGTCCTCCCCTACAACTTACAGGAAATCTGCGTCATAAAGGGACACAAAATCCATCAGTGTTCACTTGATTGCAGTCATTTGATCCGCAAGCAAGGTCACTTGATGCGCCATGTCCACTTCCACAACCCCGCTTGTTATTTCATATCCAGACTCCTGGTTATGCTGACGCACACGAACCTGTCCTTGTTTTAATGTGGACACTAAAGGCATATGACCTGTGTAGATTTCAAATGACCCTTCAGCACCTGGAAGAAAGACAGAATCGACCTGGTCTTCGAAAATGATGCCTGTAGGCGCAACTATTAATAGTTTAAATGACATAAAATTACCTGAATTTAAAATGAACTCCCCCTAACCCCCTCTTTAATCGCTTCGCAAAGAGGGGGAAAAGAATTTCGGTTCTTTTGAATTTTGAATGAGTAGGAATAGTATAGATTAGCGGGTGGCTTGGACAGCGTGTTAACGAGCGCACGACCAGTGCCCAAGTCAGCGGTAAAGGGAAACCCCCTTTCTGGCCGCTGATAGGGTTGCCATTCGCCAAGAGGAGCACGTTAACACGCTGTCCAAGACAGGCCCCGCGTAAGATTAAGCTTTGCTACCCATTCAAAATTTCAAAGAGCCAGAATTTCCTATAGTATTAAATTATAATGTTTTTGCTTTTGCTAATGCTTCATCAATATTTCCAACCATATAAAAAGCTTGTTCTGGGATGGAATCATGAATACCGTCCAAAATTTCTTTAAAAGAACGGATGGTTTCTTCTAACGGCACATATTTTCCCTTAAAACCTGTAAATTGTTCTGCCACATGAAATGGCTGGGAAAGAAATTTTTGTATCTTACGGGCACGGTCAACGGTCAAGCGATCTTCTTCGGAAAGCTCATCCATACCTAAAATCGCGATGATATCTTGTAATTCCTTATATTTTTGAAGGATTTCCTGGACCCTGCGTGCCACCTTGTAATGCTCTTCACCCACAATCTCAGGCGCTAAAATAGTCGAGGTTGAGCTTAACGGATCAACCGCGGGATAAATCCCCAGCTCTGCAATAGGACGAGATAACTCGGTGGTGGCATCCAAATGCGCGAAGGTCGCGGCTGGCGCCGGGTCTGTATAATCATCCGCAGGCACATAAATAGCCTGTATGGAGGTAATGGAACCATTCTTGGTTGAGGTGATCCGCTCTTGCAACTCACCCATATCTGTCCCTAAGGTCGGCTGATACCCTACTGCTGACGGGATGCGGCCAAGCAACGCAGAGACTTCAGAACCCGCTTGAGTGAAACGAAAAATATTATCAATGAATAAAAGAACATCCTGGTGCATTTCATCACGGAAATATTCGGCAACAGTCAATGCGGACAAAGCAACCCGGGCCCGCGCGCCCGGCGGCTCATTCATCTGGCCATAAATAAGGGAGGTTTTATTAAGAACACCTGCCTCTTTCATTTCCTTAAAAAGGGCGGTGCCTTCACGGGTGCGCTCACCAACCCCCGCGAAAACGGAATAACCACCATGCTCCTTGGCAATGTTATTGATAAATTCTTGGATAATAACGGTTTTCCCTACCCCCGCACCTCCAAAAAGACCAATTTTACCACCACGACGGTACGGGGCTAAAAGATCAATGACCTTTATCCCTGTCACCAAAATTGAGGTGGAGGTTTCTTGTTGGGCCATGTCTGGAGCAGGGCGATGGATGGGCATATATTTAACCGCCTTCACAGGCCCCTGTTCATCCACAGGTTCTCCTAACAGATTCATGACACGGCCAAGTGTCCCCTCCCCCACAGGCATCATCATGTCTTCAGCTGTGTTGATGACTTCTTGACCTCGGATTAAACCTTCGGTGCTATCCATGGCAATGGTGCGGACAAGGTTATCACCCAAATGCTGGGCCACCTCAAGTGTTAAATTATGGGCCAGATCACTAATAAAGGAATTGGTTGTCTTTAAAGCGGTCTTAATAGGCGGTAAGCCTTCCATAGGAAAATGCACGTCTACCACCGCACCTAAAACCTGGACAATCTGACCTGGGATTTTGTTATTCTTTGGATCCATAATAATGACCTTCCTTTTATTTTATCGCTTCTGCACCTGAAATAATTTCGTTCAATTCTGTTGTTATACCTGCTTGACGTGCCCTGTTGCGCCGCATGATGTAACGGTCTATTAAATCTGCCGTATTTTGGGAAGCCTTGTCCATCGCGGACATCCTTGCCCCATGTTCTCCTGCCGCATTTTCTAATAAAATATAAAATACCTTAAAATTCAAAAATTTAGGTATTAAAAAAGCAAATATCTCTTCTTCTGGCGGCTCATAACTATAACCACGTGCCTGATCTGCCTTATCCAAGGGCCCTTCCTTTGTGACTATTTCTGAAAGATCAAGAGGCAAAATTTTTTCTATACAAGGCACTTGAGATAATGGGCCCTTAAAACGGTTATACGCCAAATAAATTTCCTTGTATTGACCTTTCATGAATAAATCAGTTATATCCTGGGCAAGTGTAAAGGCTTGACTAAAATCTGGCTTAACCGTGATATGTTCATAATATTTATTAATGGGTGCAGACCTGCGAAAAGACATGTACCCTCGTCTTCCACAAAAGCTCATATCGACTTGTGGCCCTTGAGCGGGAAGGTCTGATATCCAGGATCTTGTTTTTCTAATGAGATTATTGTTAAAACCACCGCACAAACCCTTATCAGACGTAAATAAGACAACCAAAATTTTAGGAGCATCAGCCTTTTGTTTTATCAAAGGATGATTGGTCGGCAGGGATAAACGCTTTATTAAATCATTCAATTTCTGAGAATAGGCCTGCGCGTTCGTTTGGGCTTTGAAAGCCTTTTTGAACTTACTGGCCGAAACCATTTTCATGGTCGTCGTCAGCTTCCTGGTATTTTTTAGGGAAGCTATTTTCTTATTGAATTCTTTTATGCCGATCATGGTTTAAATGTGCCTTTTACTTCTTCTAATATCTTCTTGAAACCTGCCTTAATTTCATCCGTCATGGCCAAGGTCTTGTTAAACAAGGCCACAAAATCACCATAACGGGTATCTAATTGGATGAACAGATATTCTTCAAACCTGCGTACCTGGTTTACTGGAACATCATCCAAATACCCGTTAGTACCTGCAAAAATAATCGCTACCTGATTGGCAACGGATAAAGGCTCATGGATACCTTGCTTGATAATTTCCATCAGGCGCTTGCCGCGGTCTAACTGTTTGCGGGTTGCGGCATCCAAATCTGAAGCAAATTGAGAGAAGGCTGCTAATTCACGGTACTGCGCTAATTCCAAACGCAAGGAACCCGCGGTTTGCTTCATGGCCTTGACTTGACCATCACCACCAACGCGTGAAACGGAAAGGCCTGCATTAATAGCCGGCCTCTGGCCTGCATTAAACAAATCGCCTTCCAGGAAAATTTGTCCGTCTGTAATGGAAATAACATTGGTGGGAATATAGGCTGACAAATCACCTGCTTGCGTCTCAATAATCGGTAAAGCAGTCAGACTTCCCGCACCTTTTTTATCCGATAACTTGGCAGCCCTCTCCAATAAACGGCTATGAAGATAAAAGATGTCGCCTGGAAAAGCCTCTCGTCCCGGCGGCCTGCGTAAAAGAAGGGATAATTGACGATATGCTTGGGCTTGTTTGGTTAAATCATCATAAATAATCAAGGCATGCTTGCCATTATCCCGGTAATGCTCTGCCATGGCGGTGCCTGAATAAGGCGCTATAAATTGCATGGGAGCTGGATCAGAGGCGGTGGCTGCAATGATCGTCGTATACTCCATGGCCCCGAATTTCCGCAAGGTCTCGGAAACCTGGACAACTGTAGATCTTTTTTGACCAATAGCCACATAGAAGCAATAAACACCTTTGCCCTTTTGGTTAATGATAGTATCAATGGCCAAGGAGGTTTTTCCTGTTTTTCTATCCCCTATAATAAGCTCACGCTGGCCACGACCTACAGGTGTTAAAGCATCAATGACCTTGATACCTGTTTGCAAAGGCTCATGCACGTTTTTCCTGTCAATGATACCAAGGGCCTTACGCTCAATAGGCAGATAATCTTTGGGAACAAAAGCAGGCTTGCCATCAATAGGCACACCTAAAGCATCCACGATACGGCCAAGCAAAACATCACCCACAGGCACAGAGGCAATTTTACCTGTACGTTTAACCTCATCGCCTTCCTTGATAGCAGAATCCTCGCCAAAAATAGCAACCCCCACATTCGAACTTTCCAAATTCAAGGCCATGCCCATAACACCGCATGAAAACTCAACTAATTCACCTGCCATGACATTACTTAAGCCATAAACACGCGCAATACCATCCCCTACATTGAGAACTGTGCCAACCTCGTAGGTTTCAACCTTACTTGAAAAGTTGGCTAACTGTTGTTTTAAAATTGAAGATATTTCATCAGGTTGTAATTGTTGAGTCATAACACAAGTCCCTTTTTAAACCGGTTGGATGGTCTTTTGTAAATAATTTTCTAACTGATTTCTAAAACTATAATCGTACATCTTGTCCTTAACCAAAATCTTGAATCCACCAATAAGGCTTTTATCTATTGTCCATTGGGGCAAAACATGGGCTTTAAATTTATCATTTAAACATTGGCCAATATAAGTTTTTTCGGTATCCTCCGTCACCTGGGCGGTGGTGATCAACGCCTTTAATTGACGGGTGCTTTGCAAATACAAAGCATCAAAGGACTCAATCATATCAGCCAGCCCTGACAAACGGCCTTTATAGGCGATAAACAACAAAAATTGTAAAAAAAGGTCAGGGACTTTTTTCTCAAACAAGGCCTTTAAAAGAGAACTCTTCTGGTCATAAGACAAAAGCGGATTGCCCAGGAATCGGCGGAAGTCTGCTGATTCCTGGATAAATTTGCCTATACCTGACATGCTTTGATGCAGTTCTTCCAGGCTCATTTTTTCTTGAGCCAGGTCAAATAATGCTTTTGAATAACGTTCGGATGATTGGGACATATCTATTGTATTAAATTCATTTACACACGCAGGATTGAGGGATGGCAATTATGTTTTCGGAACAATCAGGGATTTTTGGCCAAATGTTTGCGAGGATTTACAATAAATTTTTTCCAAATATACTAAGGATGCTTTAGAAAAAATTTATTGTAAACCGAAGCAAACGGCCAAAATATCCCGTTCAGAAAACATAATTGCCATCCCTCAATCCCTGGATGATTTATTTATATACCCTTTATCGCCTCATTGATTAATTTCTTATTTTTCTCATTATCCATGTTTTCTTTAAGGATCTTTTCAGCGAGTGACACCGCTATTTGCGCGCTTTCTTTTTTTAGGGCATTTTTAACACGCTGGCGTTCACTCTCAATTTCTTGATAGGCGTTCTCGATGATATCTTCCGCGTTCTTTTTAGCTTGCCCCTCAATCTGATTGGCTAATTCATGGCCAGATTTTCTGGATTGCTCGATGATGATATTTGCTTTTTCCTTGGCTTCATTTAAAATTTGGATCTTTGTTTCTTCAACTTTTACTAATTCGGCCTTTATTTTATCCGCGTCATCCAGGGACTTGCGGATATAATCCTCCCTGTTTTTTAAACCTTGTAAAATAGGCTTCCAGGCAAATTTTTGTAAAATCCACAGGACAAGAAAGAACGTCACCCATGTCAAAATGACCATGAGTGTTTCGGGCATTAAAATATTAGGACCGCCATTGGATGCGGCATGAGTCACGGACGAATTTTCCATAAAATTTTAATCCTTTATTATGATTGAAGCGCTAAAAAGCAAAACACCGCGCACAACAAAGCCACGCCTTCAACCAAGGCCGCACCCACAAACATGACTGTCTGAATCTTACCTGATTGTTCAGGCTGACGGGCAATGCCGTTTAAAGCCGCAGAAACAATTAAACCGACACCAATACCAGCTCCTACAGAACAAAGGCCGAAGCCGATCCCTACAAAAAGTCTTCCTAAATGTGCTATTTCCCATGATTGCATAGTTTTTTCCTTTCTTAATGTTCTGGATGATACATTTGACCTATAAAAACAGCTGATAACAACACAAAAATGTACGCTTGCAAAAAGACAATCAAAAGCTCAAGAAGCGATACTCCCACCGCTAAAACCAAGGATGGCAGGGCTATCCAGCCAAATAAGGCGATCATCCCAAGCAAGGACAAAACAAGCATATGACCTGCCAGCATATTGGCAAAAAGTCGGATCATCAACGCAAAGGTCTTAATAAAAAGACTTATAAATTCCATCAAAAAGATAAAAGGCAAAATGATTACAGGAACACCCGCAGGCATAAAAGCCTTTAAAAAACCGCCTAAACCATTTTTTCGTATTGTATCCGCAGTCATGAAATAGAACGTCACCAGTGCTAATGGAGCCGTTACACTAATATTAGCAGTGGCTGAGGCAAACAAAGGAATCTGGCCCATTAAATTTAGACCAAGGATAAAAAAGAAAAAGGTGCATAATAAGGGTGTTAACCGCTGGCCCTCTTCTTCTCCTAAGGATGGGATTGCAATACCATCACGAACAAATTGGACCATGGCCTCAAGGCAATTGGTCAAACCCGTAGGAACACGTTGCTCTCTTTTATAACAAACGCAAAAAATGACAACCAATAATAAAGCCCATATCACCAGCATCAAGCCATGCAAGGACAAAAAATGAGGCAAAAGAACTGGCCCCATAAACGGCAGATGCCATTCATTGGAATTGGTCACATGATGCATGATATAGGAACTTAAATCAAATGATGGATTCATTAATTATTTATACAACCCTTTTTTTAAAACCTTCCAAACCTCATAAACACAGTACACAATGCCTAAAACAATCCCAATCATAGTCCAAAGAAAACGGGTATGGCACTTTTGATCTAACCACCAACCCAGCATGGTCAAAAAAACAATACCACAACCCATGCTCCACAATATCGCAAAAAGAGAATAATCAGGCCTATCTTTTGGGGATTTTTCAGGCATAAATTAAAAAAGAACTATATCAAAAGTTTTGATGGTGATCAAATTTTAAATTTTAAATCCTGCGATAACTACGCAGGCCCTATATTAGAAGAAGCGGCGAAGAAGATTGTGCAAATTTGTTCGGACAAATTTTATGCTTGATTACCTTCTATTGGGTAGGTCTTTTTAAAGAACACCTGCTAATCCCTTATCTTCAATGATGTGCAGTAGCTTTAAGGCCGTTCCTGAGGGCTTCTTATCGCCCTGTTCCCACTTCTGGACTGTGCGCACGCTGGTATTAATAAACCTGGCTAATGCTGCTTGGCTTAATTTTAGCTTCCTACGTAACCTGGAAATGGATTTAGGAGTATAGGGCTTTACTTCTAAAGCCAATGCTCTAACTTCTTTAAGGGTTATTTCATTAATTGAACCCAGCTTATAAAGATCCTCCATTGATTCTAAGACCATATTTTTAATACTGTTTTCCATAGATCTTATTCTCCCGGTTTTAAAATCTTAAAAAATTTCTTTTGTTGAATACCTTGGGCTATTATCCCATCCGTTGAATCCTGATAACCGTCCGATAATTTATGGAGAAAATTAATTTCTGAACTGCTTAAATTACTTTGGTGACTTTTTTCGAACCCGTAACAAAAAATTAATTTTTTGCCCTTTTGATAAAACAATATCGTCCGTGTTCCTGCGCTTTTTCCTCGACCAGCTAATGCAATGCGTTTTTTAAATAAATGATTCCCCAGATCAGCTTCAAATAACCCACTCTCAAATTCACTAACAGCATCTAAAAGAACGTTGTCTGTAATTCCGTGTTTTCTAGCCCAACGTGCAAAATATTTATTTTTTAAATAATTCATGGCCCTTTTAAATATCCATCGTGAGTATACCCCCAAGTACGATACATGTCAAGCTGCTTTTCTAAACCCGCCAGCTAAAATAGGGCCATCGATGTTGGTTTTTGTGGCTGTCATATTCGATAAAACCATCGGCTTGGGCTAAGGAGGCAAAATCACCCAAACCTCCTACGACCACTAATTTACCAGCTAAAACAGGTAAGAATTGAGTCAAATCTGATTGGATGTTAATATTTTCAGCAACCTCAACAAATTCCTGTTTCACATCAAGCCCACTGGCCTTCTTTAAAAATGGGACAATATATCGAAAAGCACAGATTTGCGCAGATACAGGATTTCCAGGCAGGGCAAAAACAGGTTTCCCTCTTTGGGCTGTCCCAAACCAAAAAGGCTTGCCTGGCCTTTGGGAAACCTTGTGAAAAAGCTTTTTTATCCCAACCTTTGCCAAAACCTTAGGCACATAATCAAAAGCTCCCATGGACAAACCGCCACTTAATATCACCACATCAAATTTTCCTAAAACTTCCTTAATACAATTAAATATCACCTGCTCATTATCAGGAGCATGAAAAATCTGGACGTCCCCTAGTTTAGCTTGATGGAATAACGCCTGTAATGCATACGAATTAGACAACCTGGTTTGATATTGCTTGATAGGCTTACTGATATCGACCAACTCATCACCTGTGGCTATCATCGCTATTTTAGGTAACGCGCTGACCTTAAATGTTGATTTTCCGACAATGGCTGCGGTTGCGATATGTGGAGCCAAAAGCTGGCAACCGTGTTTTAACAAGACCTTTCCCCTTTTCCCATCAGCAGCTTGAAAACGGATATTCTGGTTCTTTTTAACAATCGTCCAATCCTTAATTTCAGCTATATTACCTTCTAGATCAATTTGATCAATGGGTATAACACAATGACACCCTTTAGGCAAAACAGCGCCTGTCATGACACGTAAACAATAAGAAGAATTCTTTAAAGGTTTGGCTGCTATTCCTGGCGGAACAATGGCTTGGACATTAAACTGCCTGATGCCTTTTTGCCAAGCCTCAAAACTAATGGCAATACCGTCTAAAAGGCACTTGTCAAAAGGCGGTTGGTCACGATCGCTTTTTATATCTTCACGCAAAACACGACCTACTGCTTTTGAAAGTTGAATCGATTCAACAGCCAAAGGCTTGGCATGAGATAAGATAATCCTGATTGCTTCTGATGGAGAAACCATAGACTTTATTATCTCACAGATTTACAAGATAGCAAGTAAGTTGACGAACGGACCTGGAACTAAAATGGGGACAGGCCAATTTTTTTGTCCTGTCCCCATTTTAGTTCCAGGTCCGTTCTAGAAAAAACGAGGGTTGATAGAACGATCGTAAGGAAAACGAGGGTTATTCTGGCGATGAAGCATTAAAGAGACTTCTAGTAAATTCTGGGCCTCTTTGAGACGCCCCATAGTTTTATAAATATTCGCCATATAGTAATAAACTTCAGGATTATTCTTCTCAATCAATAAACTTTTTTGAAAAAACTGCTCTGCCTGTGCTAATTGCCCTTCTTCAAGAAGCCCAACCCCTAAATAAAGATATAAAGCATCTTTACAGGGCAACCCTCGGCCTAAAGCTGAATTGGCAAGAATGATCATTTTGTCATACTGTTTTAAATGATTTAAGGTTGATAATAATAAAATATAAGATTTTTCCAGGGCATTTTCCAACTGTTGGCCATAGGTATATTTAAAGTAAGGACTTGCAGAAACCTGTCTGTAAATAATTGAAGTCTGCACTAAAAAAGCTGTTAACTTGGGATTTGCCCCAATAGCTTTAAATAAATATTGAGCGGACTCAGTCCACATGCCTTTTTTATAATAGATAACGCCTAAATTATAGTCAGGCCAAAACACATCCTGCCCGCCAAGCTGGGCAACATCTTTGTATAATTTAATGGCCCTTGCCTCATCACCCACATAATAACTGACATACCCAAGAAACTGTTTAGCAATCATATCATCTGGCACGTATTGCAAGATAAGCTCAAAATAATCCTTATATCCTTGCCATGACACCTTTTCATCTTTCGCCATTAAACCTTTTTCAAACAAAATTAACTGTGAAAAATCCCGGGCAGCAGAATTGAGGCGTCTTACCTTAATACGCTCATCAAGCGTCTTTAGATCTAAGCAGGTCAGACAAAAAATAAATATCACCAAGTAGATGACAGCAACCCTGCTAAAAAACCATTTAATTTGTTGGATAATCATATTATTTCAAATTTTATTCGGGCGGACACAAGGTGTGCCCCAACGACCATAAGAAGCGTCCTGCTTATTATGAACTCCCCCTAACCCCCTCTTTAATCGCTTCGCAAAGAGGGGGGGACATCTTGAACACGCATGATAATTAACGATAAATTATAAAAAGGGCCACCAAACCTATTAATACCCCAAAAAACAAAATTATTAAAGAATAATGAAAAAAATAGCGGCCAAAAGATCCAAAACGCAACACCACCTTTGATTCACCTGCGGGGACCCATAAACCCTTAAATGAACCATTAGCCCTAAACAAATGGACTTCTTGGCCATTCACAAAAGCATGCCAATGGCTATGATAATTATCATTAATGACTAAAAACTCCTTATGAGACAAATGCGTTTTTAAAATCCAGGTGTTTGAGTCGTGCTTCAAAACCGTCAATTCACCTAACGCCACAGGGTCAAAATCCGCGTTAAAGCTACGGGCCATATCACCATGCATATTGTTCTGGATTCCCGCTTTCGCGGGAATGACAATATAAGAGGTATCCGCCCTTGGAACAAAGGCCAGATTAGCATGGGCTTTCATCGCATTTTGCAAATCAGTATAAAAATTGGGTGTTTCATCGTAAGGCTTCAGAATGTCATAAAAAATAAAGAGGTGTTGGCAATAACCATCAAACACCTCTGGATCAATGTGATTAACCAGGTCCCCAAACCAATGGGAAGCATAATACAAATCAATTTTGTGTTTTCCTGTCACTTGATGAGTGTCCTCATAATGGGCAATAAATTTTTCTAATTGGAACAATTGTTTCTGTAAACTACTGTACACAGGAATTGACTGAATAAAAACAGCCAATAAAACCAACAAAAAACCAAGAAAACAGGAAATCTTACGGTCATACAAAATCAATACTATAAAATAAATCAAACTCAATATAACAGCTAACCAATCAGTCCATAAAAGTCCTTGATGCGTTAATAAAAATAAAACAAAAATCACATGAGCTGCAATGATAAAAAATAACCATTTTATTTTATGACCAGAAACCTCGATACACGAAAACAGGGATTTTAAAGCAGTCATGGCTAATAATAAACCTGCGGGCAGTATTCCTAACCAAAAGAAATAATAAATGTTCCTGATAAATTTAAAACCCATGAGGTGTTCATACAAGAAGCGATGAAGACCTGAAGCTGTTGTAACCGTTACTAAAAAAAGCGCGAGAATATTAAACAACAAAAAGAAAATTAATTTGTTAACCCGTGCTGGTATAGTAACAAGTAAAATCAAGAAAAAGATAAACGGCAGGTAAATATCTCCCATGTCTAAATGAGCATGATCCGCAAAAAGTCGATCAAAGAAGCCATGGCTTATAAAATCTCCGCTTTTCACATGCTCCATGCTCACCGTCACTTCTGAAGCAGTTTTTGCCCCAGCATGCCGGTTTGGAAGAACAAATTCCCCAGCTTTCGAATCTTTATAAAAAAGAGCGCCAGGAACACATGCGGCTAATAAAAAAAACACACAAAACACGGAAAAAATTTTATTAATTTTAACAAAAGCCAGGCTGCCTTGCATAAACCCAACGAATTCTTTCCCATAAAACACCAAAACCGCCAAGATAAAAACAGTCAAAATCGTTATAAAGAAAAACGGGATATAGGTTGTGACCAACAACCCCAAGCATAAACACATCCCTAAAAAATGCCCCTTTTGAAAACGTTGAGCAAAACATAATAAAAAATAAAAAAACCAGACCACAGGAACAAAAATAATAATAATATAATTATAAAAAATTTCCGTCGACCAAGAGGAATAAAGAAAAAGAAGATACGCTAAAAAGGCGCAAAAATGATCTTTTAAAAGAAGACGGGTTATCAAATACAACGACCACCCTGCTAGAAAATAATAAAAACCTAGAAATATCAAATAGGCAAAAGAGCCGGGTAACCCAAACCCTTTTAAAATTAGTATTAGAATAAAAAATGGATTAACATCGCCCATCCTTCTTAAAAAGAAATCATTGGACGCCCCGTTAAACCAGGTCGGGTCCCATAATGGATAAACCCCACGACTTAAATTATCAGCATAAAAACAAATATGGTTCGCGTAAGAGATAGCATCTTCATATAAAAGCAGGCGACCTGTAAAAAAATGCCAAAAACAAATCACCCATAAAATAAAGGGGAAAGATAAATAAAAAAATTCGTATCTGGAGGTGTGAGAGGAAAATTTATCAAGGAATGACTTAAACATAGTATTTTATAGCAAGGTTTATAGACATCTTAAAAAGAACTCCCCCTACCCCCTCTTTAAAAAAAGAGGGGGAAAAATTGCCCATGATTTAAATTTAAAAAAAATCATAAAAATTTGCTGCGTATTTGGTAGACGGCAATGCCAAAAGCAACAGCCACATTTAATGAATTCTTAATCCCATCCATATCAATTTCAATAGCCGCGTTGGCCCATTTGGCTAAAGAATCAGATATCCCTTCAACCTCATTGCCAACCACCAAACATACAGGAAACTTAGGGGTAAAGGCATCATAACTCACCGCGCCTTGCATCTGCTCCAAAAGAACAATTTGATACCCTTGAGTTTTTAATTCTTGGACCAAACTAACCGGGTCTTCTCTATATTCCCATGGGACATGATTTTCAGCGCCTAACGCGGTCTTTGCAATACCACCTTGTGGAGGATAACCTGTAATACCGCAAAGCCAGACCTTTTGAATCCCTGCCCCATCCGCAGTCCTGAACATATTACCCACATTATGAAGACTGCGGATATTATTTAAAAGAACACATAAAGGAAGCCTGCGATTCTTGACGCGTTGAACCTGCCGGGCAATGATTTCCTCATGGGAAAGCTTTCGAATCATGAAAGCTTCTCCCATTCACGAGTGACCTCTTCAACCAATGGTTTGATAATACCCTCTGAAAAATCAAACGAAATCCCGCTCGTAGTAAATAACTCTCTCAATGGTCTTGAACCGCCTAAAGCCAATCCCCTTTTATAATTTTCTAAAGCTTCTTTAAGATTGCGGCGTGCATGAAGCCATACCTGCAATGCACCTAACTGGGCAATCCCGTATTCAATATAGTAGAATGGTACCTCAAAAATATGCAATTGCCTATGCCATAAATAACTTTTTATTTCTGACAAGCCATCCCAATCGATAAATTGACCACCAAACTTGTCAAACAAACCATTCCAGGCCAAGGAACGCTCTTGATGAGAATGGTTTGGGTGTTCGTAAAGCCAATGTTGAAACGCGTCAATATTAGCCACCCACGCTAAAACCTGAATAATCCCTTCCAGATGTTCCCGGTTAGATCTTCTCACATCTTCTGGATCATAAAATTCACTTAAATAATCACTTCCTAAAAGTTCCATGGACATGGACGCCACTTCACAAAACTCCATCGGTGCATGACGGTAATCAACCATTGGGTCTGACGCACAAGCCATCGCATGAAAGGCATGACCTGACTCATGTAATAAGGTGCGGACATCATCATCCACACCCACCGCATTCATAAAAATAAAAGGTTTTCTGGACTCATCCAGGGTGTTTTGGTATCCGCCAGGCGCCTTGCCCTTACGGTTTTCTAAATCTAAAAGCCCTAAACTATCCATTTCTTGAAATTGACGATTGAATTCAATATCCAATTTGTTAAAGATAGCGCCTGTGGATTGAATTAATTTCCTGGTGTCTTTAAAAGGTGAAAGGGGCTTTTTGCCTAATGGATCACAAGATGTGTCCCAAGGACGGAGTGATTTTAATTTCATCTGTTGGCGCCTTGTATTCAAAATCTTTCCATTTAAAGGGACAATCCACTTTTCTATTGTCTGATGATATTTATGGCAATCTTCAGGGGTGTAATCAAACCGATGATACGCTTTAAATTGATAATCAATAAAACTTTTATAACCTGCATTTTGGGCTATGGTATTTCGAAGATTAAAAAGCTTATCAAAAATTTCTTCAAATTTATCCTTATCTTGAAGGCGGCGCTGGGCTGAGGCTTGCCAGGCTCTTTGGCGCAAGGCGGAATCTGTTTCCTGCAAATATTTAGCCATCTGAGGCAAGGTCTGTTGGCGGCCTTCAAACATGACCGTCATGGCCCCTGAGAGTGTTTGATATTCCTGGGCCAATAAATCAACCTGTGTTTGCAAGGGCACATTTTGTTCACAAAAAAGTTTTATGTCCTGTGAAATATCACGCTCATACACCTCATAGCGTTTTTTGTCTAAACCAAAAGACTTTTGGGCCTTCAGGTATTTATGGTTTAACCGGTCGTTGATAGGCTTGACTGCTGGCGGAACTGTTTGTATAAAACGCGCATAAGCCTCTGTTCTTTGGGCATCATCTGTTTGGCAGGTCATGCGGATATAAAGGATGGAACCTGCTTGAGACAAGCTCGCATCCAATTCAGAACGGTCCATGAGCCAACGTTCTAAGTCTTGGGCTGATTCTATATTCCTGGCCTCTAATTGTTGATAAAGGCTTTTGACCAGCTGAACATCAGTTAAATCAACCCCTTCTGGAACAAAGGATCGTTTTTGATAATAAGGTAATTGGTCTAAATCCATAACAACCTTTCTAAAAACGCTTGACAAATAATTTATTTGGATTATATTTAAAATTCAAAATTTAAGCATTAAATTTAATGAATATTCTTATTTGAGGTGCAAAAACATGAGATCTTGTATTGTTTGTTCTAAAAGTCCGACAACCGGAAAGAAATATAGACGCCGTGGTATGGAAAAGAGAAAAGGCGGTGCAGGTTCCAAAGTTGTCGGTAAAAGTTTCCGCACGGTTTTTCCTAATTTACAACGCATTAAAATTTCTTTAAACGGTAGTGTGCAACATGCGATGGTGTGCACAAGCTGTATTCAAGCCAATAAAGTCACTAAAGCGGCTTAATTAAATTCTTAAAAACAAGGACAGGTCTTAAAAGCCTGTCCTTTTTTTATGATTTAATGTCCTTTAAGATAAGCTGCACCGTATCTGGCTTGTTCCAATCATCAATCGCTACAGAATAAGCTAAATCAATTTTTTTTCCAAGTTGAACCATGTCTTTCATGGAAGCCATCCCAAAACCTACCACACTTAATGTGCACGCCCCATCACTGACCCAAAATTTAATCGTATCCTTACCTAACACATTCACCGCGCTTTTGACAACAACCTGCCTTGTACAAAACACAGGAGCAGGGTTTCCTTCTCCATGAGGTTCCATGGCACAAATAAAATTAACAAGAGACACATCAAGCATGCTTAAAGGCATATCATAATCAATCTCAAGCGTTGGGATAAAATTTTCCCGCGTCATGTTCTGTTTAGCAAAATCATTAATCGCAAGACGAAAATTCTCAATATTGTCATGTTTAAGCCTTAAACCAGCGGCCCGCTTATGTCCTCCATAATTATCTAATACACCCGCACAAGAACTCAAGGCTTCATGTAAATGGAAACCTTCTATAGAACGGGCTGATCCTGTCCCTATACCACCTTCCACTGAAATGACCACGGTGGGTCGATAATATTTATCCACAATACGGCTGGCCACAATACCTAAAACGCCTTTATGCCAGCCTTCTTTATGCACCACAATAATATCTTGGTTCTTAATGCCTTCGTTAGACTCAATCATTAAAAGCGCCTCTGTAATCACCTCACCTTGCATTTTTTGGCGGGTTTGATTATGCGCCTCAAGACTATGGGCCAACGCATACGCGTCGGTCTGATTCTCAGATAAAAGAAGATCTAAAGAAATAGAAGCCCTATCCATGCGGCCTGCGGCATTAAGCCTGGGGCCTAGCATAAAACCAATATAATGAGGTTTCATCTTTTTGCCCGCGATTTTGGCCACGTCCAACAAAGCTTTAATTCCTGGCTTACTACTCCGTTCAATATAAGGCATGCCATTCTTCACTAAAATGCGGTTCTCGCCAGATAACGGGACGACGTCAGCAACAGTCCCCAGAGCCACTAAATCAAGTTCCTCCATAGGTATGGACCCCAGCATCGCCTGCATTAATTTAGCGACCAGACCAACGGCAGATAAGCTTTTAAAAGGATATAAACAATCATGCCTTTTAGGATTAATAACCGCTCTAGCATTCGGGAGTTTTAAACCTTCAGGCTCATGATGATCAATAATAATAACATCAATCCCTGCCTTATTAAGCGCATCCACAGGAGAAAAAGCATTAATACCGCAATCAACGCTTATCAACAGATTAATATCCTGGTCTTTGGCTAATTTGGCAATATCATCATTCAAACCATACCCATCTTCCATGCGATGAGGAATATAATTAATAGTATTTATCTGCAGTTGATTCAACAAACGGCGAAGAAGGGCGCTTGAGGTCACGCCATCAACATCATAATCACCATAAATAAGAACCTTATCGCCATTCATTCGCGCAGCTTCAATACGCTCAACCGCCTTGTCCATGTCTGTAAGTAAGAAGGGATTATATAAAGAAGAGATATCCGCAGACATAAACATCCTTGCCTGGTCTAAAGAAGTAATCTTACGGTTTATTAAAAGCTGAGCTATGACAGGATGGAGCCCTAATGTATCACTGATGTGTTTTTGCAGGTTGGGGTCATGGGGTTTAATGAGCCATTGTCGGGTCATGAAATTACATTTTCTGAGGCTGTGACACCCCTAAAAGCCTTAGGCCATTGCCTAAAACCACACAAGCTGCCTCAATTAACCCTAAGCGTTCCGAAGAAATATCTTTATTTTCATCCAAGACCCTGCAGGAATCATAAAATTTATGGAAAGCTGCCGCCATTTCCTGTAAATACCTGACTAAAGCAAAAGGTTCTATGAAATGCGCACAACTCACAAGAATATCTGGATAAAGACCAATTTTACGCATTAAATCCAATTCTTCAGGCGCATGAAGACTTCTGAAATCATTTTGCTTAGGTGTTAAATGGAGTTCGTCATAAGCCTTGCGGATAATACTGCATATGCGCGCATGCGCGTATTGAATATAATACACGGGATTTTCAGCGTTTTGTTTCTTGGCTAACGCCAAATCAAAATCCAAATGAGCGCTGGCCTGGCGCATCAAAAAGAAAAACCGGGCTGCATCACGGCCTACTTCATCCATGACTTCCCTAAGAGTGATAAATTCACCTCTTCTGGTGGACATGGAAACCTCAACACCATCCCTAAAAATAGTGGCTAACTGGACAATCAGGACGTCTAAATCGTCCGTTTTATACCCCAAGGCGCCTGCGGCAGCCTTAATACGGGGAATATAACCATGATGATCCGGACCTAAAATATTCACAATACGACTGAAACCTCGCGCGAATTTGTCTTTATGATACACCATGTCCGGTGTCAAATAGGTGTATTGGCCATCGCTCTTTCTGACCACACGGTCTTTATCATCAGACCATAAAGTAGATTTAAACCACCAGGCCCCTTCTGCTTCGTAAACATAGCCCTTGTTTTTTAGATCAGCCAAAAGCGCTTCAATAGACTGCGGGTTTGCAATAACCGATTGATACGACCAAATATCAAAATGAACTCCAAAATCCTCAAGATCTTTCTGAATCAGGTCCATCAAATATTGGACACCAAATTTCCTGAAAGCATCATCTTGCAGCTTTAATAAATCATCCAGTGATTGAATTTGATGTTGACCCATAAAAACCTTGGCCATGTCTCGAATATAATCACCTTGATAACCATCTTCCGGGAATGTGATATCGCTCCCCAGGATTTGTAAAGCCCTGGCTTTAATGGATCGTCCTAAAATATTAATTTGATTGCCTTCATCATTAACGTAATATTCTCTTTGAGCATTAAAACCAACGGCTTTCAGGATATTCACCAGAACATCCCCAACAGCTGCTTGACGGCCATGGGCCACGGTCAGCGGGCCGGTTGGATTAGCAGAGACAAACTCTAAACAAAACTTTTGGCCATCCCCGAAATTTGAACACCCATACCTGTCTTTTTGCTCAAACACGTCATATAAAACATGATAAAAACCTTCAGGTGACAAATAAAAATTAATAAAACCAGGGGCTTTTATTTCAATCTTGCCTATCTCTTTATTCAGGGGGCTTTGATTCAATAAATCTTGTAAGACAGGCAGGACTTCCTTGGCAATTATCAAGGGATTTTTCTTAAGCTGCCTGCTTAATTGCAGGGCGATATTACAAGAAAATTCACCATGTTGTGTTTCTGCAGGAATATCGATAATAATATTAGGAATGGTAATCCCCTGAAATATAGACAAGGAATCTGAAATTAAGTTTTTGAGCTGTTGACGTGTCTCTGAAAACATAATATAAAAATAGTATAAAGGCCTCTTTAGGATATCCCTCCAGAGGCCTTTAAATATATAAAATTACACTTTCTTACGACGGGAAATTTTATATTCTAGCCTTGGGGCATCTTGCCAAAGATGTTCTAAGGCATAAAACTCACGGGATCTGGGCTCAAACACATGGACCACCACATTCCCTAAATCTAATATAACCCATGCCCCATTCTCTTGGGCTAGTAACACACCCGATTTATCCAGGTTCCTGGATTTCCCATTCCCCTTATTATTAAGCCCTTCGTCAACGCCTTCAGCGATGGCTTTGATGTGCCTGTCAGATGTACCTGTTGCAATGATAAAGAAATCACAGAAATTGACCATCTGACGCATGTCTAAAATGACAATATCTTCTGCCTTCTTATCATTAGCCAACTTCGCTATCTTCTCGGCTAAACCTTGAGAATTGAGCTCTTTTTTGCGAATAGTTCCCGTTCTTGCCACTTATTTAGTTTTCAATTTTGCAGCTTGATCTTTACTTAAAACGCGCCAGCATTCATGTGGCCCCTTAGGAGATTTAGCTACCGCAAAAAAACGGCCGCTTTTTTCCTTTACCTCATAAACTTCCGTTTCAAATTTTCCCTTGGTCTTCACATCATAAAACGATAATTTCTCCATCCAAGCCTCCTCATGTTTTTGTTAATTTATCTTAAGAATGCTCTTCACGCATTCGAGAAAAATCAATTTAAACAAAGTGTAATGGATAATATTTTCTTTGTCAATTCAATTTAAAAACTACTCGGATTTTAAAGAACGACCCATTAAATCTTTCATGGCCAAAAGAGCTGACTTTTGTTCAAAAATAATATTATAAACCTCTGTCACAATAGGCATAGGGATTTTCATTCGACACGCTAATCGATAGACCGCGCGGGCTGTCACAACACCCTCGGCCACCGCATTCATATGCCCTAAAATCGCCATTATCTTTTTACCTTGACCCAAGGCCTCACCCACCGTACGGTTACGGCTGTCCGGGCTAAAACAGGTCGTGGCCAAATCGCCAAGACCTGCCAGGCCATAAAAGGTTTCAGGCCTGCCACCTAACGCAATACCAAGACGAGTTATTTCAGCAAGACCGCGGGTCAAAATAGCCGCCTTTGTATTGGTCCCCAGTTTAAGCCCATCACATATCCCGCAGGCCAAGGCAATAACGTTTTTGACACTACCCCCTATTTCAACACCAATCATGTCCGTATTCGTATAAATACGGAAGGTGTCAGAATTAAAAACCTTTTGGATGGATGACGCTAACCTTAAATCGCTGCAAGCCGCCACCGCGGTTGTCGGGATACATGAGGCCACCTCAGGGGCAATGGTTGGGCCTGATAAGACAACCAGGGGAGATTCTGGCAAGTGATCCTTAATAATTTCTGACATCCGCTTAAAAGACACGGGATGTATCCCCTTGACCACACTGACAAAGACCTTGCCTTGATAGGCTGTTTTTTTGATATTAATTAATGTATTAGTTAAATATTCTGAAGGAATGGCTAAAACAACCAAATCACCAAAAGTAATCGCTTCATCAATGTTAGAAGTTAACTCAACCTTGGCCGGTATTTTAAATTTAGGCAGGAATTTCTTGTTAATCCGGGTCTTTTGCATCTGGGCGATATTCAAAGGGAAAGCACCCCAAAGCATGACTGGATATTTCTTCCGGCTTAAATGAATTGCCAGTGTCGTGCCCCAGGCCCCATCGCCAATAATGCATATTCTTTTAAATGAAACAGCTTTTAGTGCCAAATGAAAATCTCCCGCCAAATTTCAAACATATAAGCCGCGCCCCATTTGAGGATTTGTAATTTACGCTCTCCACCCTCGCGGGCTGGCTCATCGCCTGGAATATCAATCAACTTTAACCGGCGTTTTGCAGCACGGATAGACAATAAAGGTTCCCAACTAATCTTTGTCTTAAATAATTTTTCTTCAAATGAATAACTGGCATCTTTATCAAGGTCTAAATCATAAATCAACTGCTTAGGATACGCCCTATAAATCACCATGGCGTCTGTATAATGCGCCCTATGTAATAAATTAATAGAGCCTGTAAATAACCAGTTACCAAAGGCCGTGATAACATCATCATCGTAACTCTTCGCACCCTTCGCATAACGGGACACGATGCACATATCATAACCTTCTTTTATCTTAAGAAGGCACTCTGGAATAAGCTCAGGGATAGAATTGCCATCAGGGCTAAAGGTCAGGATAACGTCCCCTTTAATAAAAGGTAGGGCATCCATATAGGCCCCGCGAATTCCTGGAGATTTTTGCATCACCACATCATAACCCATTTCACGGGCAATATCCGCAGTGCCATCCTTAGAATTACCATCCACAATAAGGACTTGATCAACCCATTCCTTCTTGACCTTAGGCATAACGGCACGCATACCCACAGCTTCATTCAAGGTCGGGACTAATAAGGTTGTCTTCATAAATGTCCTTTTTTCCAATAGGGACTTTAATTGGAGCGGGAGAACGGAATCGAACCGTCGTTCTTAGCTTGGAAGGCTAGAGTTCTGCCACTGAACTACTCCCGCGTCCCACCCCTACATCCCTCCCTCATGATGAGGGAGGTTTGAAGCAGGGGCGGAAATTCTTTTATATGGGCAGGGAAGGATTCGAACCTCCGAAGCGTGTGCAGCAGATTTACAGTCTGCCCCCGTTGACCACTTGGGTACCTGCCCTAAAAATATTATATGGAGCTGGCTAGAGGCTTCGAACCCCCGACCTGCTGATTACAAATCAGCTGCTCTACCAACTGAGCTAAGCCAGCATAATCATCAATTCTTAGATGACGAATTATACAATATATTCACGTTTTGTATATATTTTTTTTGATTTATAAAACCGATTGGGGACACTTCTGCTGTAAATACCTGCAGCTCTAGAGTCCACGCAGAAGCGGTCTGGCTTATTGTCTGGCTTATTCTATTTGCGGATGATTTTTGTTTATGTTAGAGTACACTTCATGCGTATTCATAAGAATATATTATTGGCCAAAGACGTGGATGGTTTCTTGACGGATCGTGAAGGGCAAATACTCTATAGTTTAGCCTTTGAGTGTCGAGGAGTTGGAAGCATTGTTGAAATCGGGTCCTGGAAAGGCAAATCCACGATTTGGTTGGCCCAAGGCGTTAAGGATGCCAAAAAGAAGCAGGTTCTTTATGCGATTGATCCACATGTTGGATCATCAGAACACCAACAAGAAAACCACAAGGTGTGGACCTATGAAGAATTTCTTAAAAATATTGATGCGGCGAACGTAACCGATATCATCCATCCAATTGTAAAATATTCATCAGAAGCCATCCCTGATCTGAAGGTCAGGCCCATCGAGCTGCTTTTTATCGATGGCGCCCATGAATATGAATTTGTGGCCCAAGACTATAAACTTTTCGCGCCACTTGTTTCTATGGATGGTTATGTGGCTTTTCATGACACGCCATGGCCTGGGGTCAAACAATTTATCAAAGAAATCTTTAAATCTAATGAGCTCAAGAATATTTACTTTGTTGATACGATTTTATTAGCCCAAAAGACCTCGTCTTTATCTTTAAAGGATAAAATTAAAAATCGATTTATGCTTGGGCTTCATCAACAACTTCAACAGGCTTGTGATTCTAAGGCCCCAAAAACCTTCCGGGCTCTTTGGAAAAATTGGATTAAACTAATGAGGGATATTCTTTACCAGCTTTAATCCAGGCAGGAGGTAATATCTGCTTTTTGAGCGAGGCTGATAAGTTCTGTGACGGTTTTGACCTGCATCTTCTTCATGACTTGGCCTCGTTGGACCTTGATTGTTTGTAAGGACGTCCCCCGCTTTGCAGCAATCTGTTTATTCAATAAGCCTCGGGCCACTAACTGAAAAACCTCTAGTTCTCGCGGCGACAGGGTACTAATATGCTTTTTGATTTGGGCCACCTCGGCTTGACCCTGATTAAGGACCTTGCTTCGCACAAGGGCTGCTGTGACGCTTTTAAGTAATTCTTTATTCTTAAAAGGCTTGGCCAAAAAATCAATCGCCCCTGCCTTCATGGCCTTTACTGTCATGGGAATATTGCCATGACCTGTTATAAATATAATAGGGACAAGAATCCCTCGTTGGCTCATTATTTCCTGAAGGGCGAATCCATTAATATTCGGAAGACTGATGTCTAATATCAAACATGAGGGTATCTTGGGATGCTTAAAGTCTAAAAATCCTGAAGCACTGGTGAATGTTTCTACCCTGAATCCCTGTGATTTTAACAATAGGCTCAAGGCTCGGCACACGGAAACATCATCGTCAACAACATAAAGGATTGACCCTGGAAGACTCATATATTTTCCTTTATGGCAACAGGAAGAGAAAAACTGAAAGTTGATCCGCAATCCACATTATTCTCTGCCTCTAAATGGCCGCCATGGGCCTCTACAATGGAACGGCTGATGGATAAGCCCATCCCCAACCCATCTGGTTTGCTCGTAAAAAAATGGGAGAATAACTTCTTTATATTTTCTGGTGGGATACCACATCCGGAATCCTTGACCTGAACCATAATCGTTTTAGTATTCATAAGAAATGATTTAATCAATAAATCTCTGGATTCAGGCCTCTCACCCATGGCCTCCAAACTATTGCTGATAAGATTTAAAAGCACTTGCTGTAATTGTACCCTGTCTCCCAGAATCACAGGAAGCTTGCTATCCAACTCAAAATTAATAATTTTATTTTTTGAAATGACATGGGCCAACATAAGGGCCGTCGTATCCTTAATCAGATCATTAATATTTAAAAGTTTAAAAGCAGGTTTATTCTTTTTTAATAATTCCCTTAACCGCTGGATAACCTCGGAGGCCCTCACATCATCATTAATAATATTCTGGATAATTTCCTGCAGCTGGGGCTCTCTACCTTTAAAAAGACGCTGAATAGCCTCCGCATAAGAAAGAATCGCGGCCAGGGGTTGGCTTATTTCATGAGCCAAAGAAGAAACAAATTCCGCAAGTTTCCCAACCCTCGTGACATGCAAAAGCTCTTCACGCTGCAGGTTAATTTCTGACTCCCGCTGTTTCATTAATGTGGTATCTGTTTTAATCCCCACATAATGAGTGATGACCCCTTCATTATCACGTACCGGCGCGATACGCAGTAAAGTCCAATACTTTTCGCCATTCCTTTTGTATTTTAATATCTCCCCATGAAAAGATTTTCCCTGGAGTAAATTTTTTTTTATTTCTTCAGGGTTACTCAAATTAACATCAAAACCGTTAAGTAAAAAATAACCTTTTCCCAAGACATCTTTCTTGGAATAACCGGTAATCCTTAAAAAAGACGGGTTAACATAAATAATAGGAAAATCAGGTTTGATGGCATCAATAATAAAAATAGCATCCAATGTGAATTCCATGGCCTTGGTTTGAATATATATTTGCTCTTCTGCAGATTTTTCTCTATCAGCGCCTTCCTTGAGCTGCCCTTTTTTATTCTTTAGTTCAGCTGATTGGCGACTAATTTTCTTTTCTAAACTGCTGCGAGTAAAATCTTTTATTCGTTGTTTTTTTATTTTCTTTTGCTTATGCACCGTTTTATTGTTTTTCATTGAGAATCGCCTTTTATTTTTTTAATGTTGAATTGATAAGAGAAACCAAGTCCTGACCATGAATAGGT
This sequence comes from Candidatus Omnitrophota bacterium, assembly GCA_015233375.1. GTDB lineage: Bacteria > Omnitrophota > Gorgyraeia > Zapsychrales > Fredricksoniimonadaceae > JABDGZ01. The sequence continues at coordinate 28,180 of JADFXW010000005.1, forward strand.
TTTTGTAAATAACCCACTGCTCCAGCATTAAGGGCCCGTTGAAGAGCGTTCTCTTTCTTCTCAGCAGAAATAAAAATAACGGGGTGTTTCGATCCAGAATCAATATTTTTCTTCTGTGCCTGCCATCCATCCATCCCGGGCATATGGATATCAAGAAGCAAACAACCTGGCAGATCCACATTTTCATTCTCAAAAAAACTTTGTGCTGAATTAAATGTTTTCACCTCAAAACCAAAGGTCATTAAAAGAATTTTAAGCGAGCGACATACGGATTCGTCATCATCGACAATATATATATTTGTGGACATTTTTCTCCCTAAATATAATAAATCAAAGAAAACAAGTTGGAAGCAAAAACTCCGATCAAAATTGACTTGTTATTATTATGATGCAAAGAAACTTGGATAACAATTATACCAAGGTATAATACCACAATCTTTCCTGCTAAACACCTTTTGATGCCTCACAGGAAAGATTTCAAACCTAAAGCACAGTCGTTGCCTAAATAAAGATTATTCTACAGAGAAACAACATCCACTGCCCTAATGTATTATGTTCCATGATTCCACCCTCCCCCTTTTTATCCCCTTACCGTTCTTACAAAAAAACTGTAATGGGTTAAAATCTGCTCTTTTTCTGGCCTGGATGAAGGTAGTATGGAACAATTCCAAATATTATCAATTATACCAAGGTATAATAGGCTGTATTTACCTGATATCTTTAATATGCTCTTCGGTGTATCTGATTATCTGGCGCATCATATCAACGGATTCTACAGGATATTTTCCTGCAGCCGTTTCCGCGGAAAGCATTAAAAAATCAGAACCATCCAAAAGAGCATTGGCCACATCTGTCACTTCCGCGCGGGTCGGCCTTAAATGCTCTGTCATGCTTTCTAACATTTGCGTTGCGGTTATCACAATTTTCTTCATGCGGTTACATTTTTGGATAAGCATCTTTTGAATGACAGCTATCTCATAAATGGGCAGACAAACACCCATATCGCCCCGCGCAATCATTATCCCATCAGAAACAGACATGATTTCATCAATATTTTTAATACCCTGCTTGTTCTCGATTTTAGCAATGATCTGACAGCCAGGACGCCGGTCCTTGACAGAATCCCTAAATTTCAAGATATCCTCCTTACTCCTGACAAAGGACTGGGCAATATAATCCACCTTGTTTTTAACACAAAATTCTATGTTCACCTTATCCTTATCCGTCAACCCGCTAAATTTCAGATCAATCTCTGGAATATTGATCCCCTTATGCTCTTTTAAAACACCTGGGACAATCACTTCTGCCTTAAGAGAGCCCTTGTTGCCTGAAATAACCTTAATCGCGATAAGCCCATCATCAATATAAATCAAAGTACCCTTGCGAATATCCCTTAGATCCCCTTGATAGTCCAGAGGCACAACACCTTTGGTACAAAGACCTGGCTCATTAGTTAATATAAGCGTTTGCTTTTTCTTTAACAGGATATCACCTGGAAGCTTCCCAATCCTGACCCTAAAACCTTCCAAGTCACCTAATATTTTGACCCCAGAAGAGGACAGGGCCCTTGTAAAGCCTGGGCCTGTCCCCTTGTTTAAAGTCCTTATCAAATTAATATTTTTCGTATGTTGACCAAGATGGCCATGAGAAAAATTAAGACGGGCCACATCCATACCCGCCAAGATCATCCCTTTGAGAACGGTTTGTGTGTTGCTTGCTGGTCCAATCGTACAAATAATGCGTGTTTTGGCCATTTTTACATCCCTTCATAATTTAGATTACTGATAAAAACCTTCGGATGTTTTGAATACGATATATTGTATCAATAACTGGAGTAAAACCTGGATAATTTTGGTAGCGTTGGATCATGGCAGCATCAAAACCTGATTGGGCTTGGGCAGCCATTCTATTGAGGTCTATCATTCTTGGGCTCAAATCTATACCACCAGGACTGGCCATGGCAGAGCTCTTTAACTTGACGCCTAACTTTCGGCTAGGTAATCTTTTATTCCCATCTATCTTTCGACCATTCAGATCAACCCATTGACCTGTCTGAGCGTCCCGTATTAAATGACATTGCTCCTCCCATTTGCGCCTATCAACATTCCACTGTAACTGATATTTTTCTACAGAAACAAATTTACCTTTCTTAGAATCCCATCGAAAGGCACAAGTTTTCACAATAGTGGAATCATATCTCGGATATCCATAAAAAATAACCAATGGACCCCCTTCTTGAGACCTGACAAATGCTTCTGCCCTCTGTAAACCACCACCCACTTCCATATACCCATCCTTTTGTTTCCATATTTTTGTATTATCCACATCGTTTGGTAATGGCACAATGCCTCTCATATATCCTCTGTTTAAATTACTTTTTGTCAGCCATGAGTCAAATTTAATCCAACGCCCTTTTGGGTCCTTATACCCTTCTCTGAATTCTTGAGCTATCTTTTCGCAAAGCTTCTGGTCATCTGTTATCTGATATATCAATTGTTCTTTCTGTTTATCCCAGAACCATACAGATCTCATCACTTCCTTACCTTTTCTGTATTTAACAAAAGTTATCTCCATTTGACCATTATTATTAACAATACCTATTTGGCCCTCCTGCAAGTGATCACCCGCCTTCACATACATCCTTGGCATCATTTGACCATTGGGTAAGGGGAGCCCAAGAACATCTCCTTTTTCTAAATAACTCAACGGCACGAATTTGTCTAATCTGAACCATACTTGAGTTGAGCTTTGATACGCCTCCAGCATGTCCTTTTGTATCCTTGACTTCTCTTCATCTTTTGGCTGATATACTAATTGCTTTTTAGTATTGTCCCAGAACCAGACAGATCTCATCACTTCCTTACCATCCCTGTAATTAACGAAAGTCATTTCGATTTGACCATTATTATTAACAATACCCATCACACCTTCCTGTAAATTGTCACCAGCCTTCACATATGTCCTTGGCATCATTTGACCATTTGGTAATGGTATCCCAAGAACATCTCCTTTTTTTAAATAACTCAACGGCACGCGCTCATCCAACTTAAACCATTGTTGAGTAAAACCTTTGTAAGCTCTTAAAATAGCTCTTTCAATTTGGACTTGTTTTTTATCTTTTTGATATTTAAATCGTCCTGCTCTTTTAAGCCAAAGCCATTTTGATTGAGCATGCACCTTTGATCCTTTAAATCCGATGATGGTCATTTCTATCCGTCCATTCCCATTATTATCAATAACCACTTCAACATCTTCCAAGTCACAACCTACTTGCATAGAATTAGTGGTCTTTGTTCTATACCACAAGTTGCCATTGGGAAGCGGTGTAGCCGGTTTTATAAAGCCTTGTTTTAAGGATGACTCTCCTATCCACTGGCCTATTCTGAATCTACAACTCCCTTTCTTAAGGTAAGCATTCCTAAATTTTGTTTCAATCTCTTGGTATTGGAATTGCCCCTGGCCTTTATTCCATAACCACTGCGATAATGACGCCCTTTCTTGACCAATCAATCCATAAACCGTCATCGTGATACGCCCATTTCCAGCATTATCAATAACCACTTCCATATCATCTAAACCTTCTCCAACCTTCATGTCCCGACTTGTTTCTTCTTTCGTCCATAATGAGCCATCAGGCAAAGGCATATCTGGCATACATCCTTTTAATAAAGAAACAGGGGAAACCCTGTCTTTGACTCTAAAAGTCCTCAACCCCACTTCTCTATAAGCTGTTTTAAATTCATCCTCAAGTGACATGGGCGTTTCTTTTTCTATAACTGTTATCTTATCAGCCTGCTGCTTATGAACAAATCTCTCAATGTTATTATCCCACCGATAAGCGCAACTATGAAATCCACCATCAAGAAAACCTAAAAAAACAATTATGGGAACACCGCCTAAATCCGTAACAATAGCTCTTGAGGGTATAAAAACATTTCCCACATCACTATAGAGTTCTTTGATTTGCAGGGAGGTTTTATTAGGTAATGGGATTAAAATTTCTAAATCAGCTTCTACTAAATCAATAGATACTCCAGCCGCGGTTTGATATCCATTTTCAAATAACTCGCTGATCGTTTTTATTCGCTGTTCCTTAACAGCCTCCTTTTTATCTTGGCTTGAAACAACGTCACTTTGCCCATCTTTTTCTTCAGTCGATAAGACTTCTGGCCTCGCTTGTTCCTCTTGTTCTTCAAGACCACCGCTGCGTATCTCAGGAACCTCATTTTTAATATTTTCTGATGTACCCGCCTCTTTCTGATTTGGTGGATTCACAGGCGCATCTTGTTGTGGACTTCTTTTCTGACGTTGTTTTTCTGAATTTTTATGTTTTACACATTTAATTTGAAAATTTCCATAATAGGTAACCTCACCGCCTCCTTTAAACTTCACGCGATAGCCTTGCCCCAAATCAGGATAATCAGGATTTTGTTCAATCACTTCAATAATCTTCCCATAACGTTGTCCAATTAAAACCTCATCTCCAGCTTCCAATTCATCATCATCACTAAATTTAACAAACCCTGGGACTGCCGTTTCTATGCTTCTCTGTGAAGATTTAAGCCTTCTCGCCTTTTTACCCTTTTTAGTCCTACCTCTCTCTAAAGTCTTGTCTGCCAAAACAACTTCTTTCTGTCTTTCAGGTATTTTGACCTGACTCTGTGCTTTCTTATCAGGCATTGGAACATGAGGGACTTGAATGTCTATATCTGGAATGGGCCTGCTATCTATCCCTTCAATAGAGAGAAGATCAAATTTTCCTTTTATGGGGTTCCATAACCATTGACTTTGTCCTGTTTGATGTCCATTCTTAACCCCAACAATAGTTCTTTCTATATGATGGGGATTTCTTAAAACCTCTAATAATGCCTTGAACACCTGCTTATCTTTAACAATTTCTTCAATCTTATCTTCATCAATTAATCCGGGATCAACAAAAACCTGTCCTCCAACCCTGACCATATAACCTTGAGATATTAATTGCTCAAAAACCATAATTCCTGCAGAACGACCCTGCAAAGATCTCAAGGCATCAAAAATATCACTTGTTTCAACAACACCAGACCCTCCTATCGTATGTTCAATAATCACGTGGGCGTTCGTTAACCCTTGGCCTACCTCCATATATTCTTGACTCAAAAGTTTCCTCCCATTAGGTAACAAACAACCAGGTTTTAAATACCCTGCCATTAAAAGATCTTTTTCAAGCCATTCGGTTAATTCTATTTTAGCAGTTCCAGGAACTGTATAGGCCAGCCTCAACGCATTTCTTATACTTATATCTACGTTTCTTTTTATCTTATTTCTTTCTTCTTGATGTAATACTTCTTCTTGGGGTATTTCATTAGTCTCTGAAGAATCTATAGGGACTTTTATAATACCACTTCTTCTCGAACGATAAGTCATCACCACTCCATTTCTCTCAACCTCATATACCGCTAAACCAGCGAGTGGCCCTTCCTTCTCAGAAGGCAGCTCTGACTTAATCTTCCATGGCGTCCCCTGGATTAAAATCAAATCCCCAGGATTTATCGTTTGATATTGGGGACCTTGACTCTCTTGTGCTGGTGAAACCAATCTTACCTTCATGCCAAAACTTTCTTTTTCAGGCACGGCCATGGCTCCATCTTCCCTATCCAGTGTTATTTTCTCAAAACCTGAAATCCCGCCTGAAAAATATTTTCTGGGAATACGAAGACCGTTGGTTTTGTTGATATCCTCCTTGATGTAATTAAAAACACCCTTCTGATAGGCCTTAATATAACGCTCATAAATTTGTTCCTTTATTGTCTTATCTTCAATATCAACGCCTTTTATCTTGCCCTTACCCACATAAACCTTGGCCAATAAAGTCTTTGTAATAACATCCCTGTACCATTTTGCTAAAATGGCGGCATAATAAATTTGACGTAAATGAGAAAAATTCTTGCCCTCGTTAACCTCATGTTCGATGGCCGGTAAGATGATTTGACGAATAAGTTGGGAAGTAGAATGGTGAATATTGTTTTTGTGATGAGAAAACGCCAAATAATCCTCTTCAAGCATCACCTTCAATCGAGCTTCAGTCACATAAACAGCATGGCCTTTTTCATAAATTTTTGCTTGAGCAGGCACGATCCAAACCTTGTTAAAACAATTAAGCGGGATATCATGGGTACCAAAACGCTTTGAGGCTTCTTCATAAATCTTGTCCCAAAATTCCTTACCCAAAGCTTTTTCTGGATAAATAAGAGAGGCTGTCAATTGCTTAAGCAGATAATCCTGGGCTAACATGTCTCGTCCCAGATCCGTATTACCTAATTCATTGGGGATGACCCTGTTATGCTCATAGGGCGATAAATTGACCCATAAATCTGATGCTTTGACAGTCAGAGCAGCTAAGAAGTACCTCACCATGCGCCGGCCTTCTTCTTTTATTGTGCTTTGATACACTCGAGTGCTGCCTGAATCTAATATGAAATCAAAATCAAATGGTTTGTCAGGGAAGGTTATCATCCCCTTTAACAGCACAGGGACAAAATCAGAAGATAGATAAACCTGACTGCCTACAGATGGCAAGGCGTTTAGAAATAGATTTTGAGCAAAGGCCTGTCTTGGACTAAGAAGCAAGGAACCGCTTAATAGGACACACAGAATCTTTCGAGCTAAAGATTTTATATGATATTTCATCGTATTTATTATTTTAAATCAGAATAAAGATGAGGAATTATACAACATATTAATATTTTGTATATATTAATTTGTCTTATAATCAAACACAGAAACACCAAAAGTGGATGATATATCAAGAAGGCCAATATGGAGGATAATAGGCACGATTTTTTTCACGCCTTGACGCTTCATCTTCATCAATAAAGCTTTATTAACGGAAACATGAATTTGATTATGCTGGTCTCTCTGGACTGAAAGGACCGCATCTTCTGACTTTAAGTCAATACCACCTTCTGGATTAGGCTGCCTGTCTGCTGCTTCGCTTCGCAGATAAGATGAGCCTAAAAGAAACCCATATACCTCATCCATATGATACCTATCGCCTTGATCTAAATAAAAATCTAAAGAATGGGAAGACTTTATCAGGTCTATCACATTTATCAAAAGAGCCTTTTGCCTTTCATACTCTCTTATCTGATGATGTGCTGTTTGATACCTGATACGCTCTTCTAAACCTGTCCCAAAATTCTTATAAAGATTATAAAGAACATCCGCAAAGGATACCGACACAAAATCGCCTGACTTAAAATGAGTTAGATAATCACCCGTTTTATATTGACTATAATAATAACTGTAAACGTAAGCCATCCAATAATGCCGTACAATTGGGTCAATCGGCCTTCTTACCCACTGCTCAAACGTGTTAAAATATTTCCTAAAGGCAATAACAGCATTCACTCTTTCTTCAATATAATCCCTTTGATAGTAGAATGACCCTTCTCGCAGGTGTCTTGCTAAACCCCAATGTCCAGGAACATATCTATGGCGTTGATATTTCCCTAGATACCTTTCAAAAACCTTCTCATTTGATCCAAAATCATCTGGAAGAAGGTCTAAATATTCCATAATAATATAGGCCGCTTCATCGATATATACAGGCTGTTTACTGGTTTCTTGAATAAGTTGTATCAAAGGGACAACTTCATCAACCATGGGCACTCGGCGCTGACCTTTGCCTAAAGAATCCCTGGAAACACCTGCCTTGGTTTTTTGATTGAAATTAAAATGTTCCATGAGAGCTGTTAAAACCCTTGAGTTTCTTATCTTATTTTCTTGATTGTCTGGATCTGCGGCAATAGCAATCCCTTCAAGATCTGATATCAAACCTGATAAAGACGTCTGGTCAAAAGCTGAAATCCGCTGCAACGCATTTTGAGCAGCCCTGATTTTCTCTAATGACTCAAAAATCCCAGAAGGGTCTAACGCCAGATAGGCAGATTGGTATTTGGATAATATAGGCTGCAATATACTGCCCCTCTTTCTTGTTAACCGAGAAATTTTGAGGGCAATTTCGTATTCCTTTTGTTGAAAATCTCTTCTAAGACGCCTGATTTCCTCTACAATAGCTGCCTTTTTTTGGTGAATTTGTTCGCTCCATTGAATGATTTCCGGCTCAAGAGGGGTTAAGACAAGCCTTTCATAAGGCCTCTCTTTTTCTTTGACCATTTGAGGCGATGCCTGAATCTCTTCTGCGACCATACCAGGATTGGCAAAAACCTTAACAGCTAAACAACCGTCTAATTGAGGGATAACGGATGCTAACTGCGCATTGCTTCTTAATAAAAATTCTTTCATTCCCCCATCATACCCGCCAGAAAAATATTGATGCGCTACCGGCACTTGAGTCTTTGGGTCAAACTCATCTTTGATAAAATTAAAAACACCTTTTTGGTAGGCTTTTAAATATTGGTTATAAATAGCTTCATTGGTGGCCTTATCATTCTGATCAATCCCTTTCACCGTACTTTTATTGGCATAGACCTGATTAAGTAAGGCTTGCTTTAAATGACGCTTAAACCAGACCGCTAATACCTGTGCATAAAAAATCTGGCGTAAGGTGGAAAAATTCTTGCCTTCATTGACTTCTTTTTCGATTTCAGGAAGAATAATTTGACGGATAATATTTGAACTCCCCCTAGCCCCCTCTTTCAAAAAAAGAGGGGGGATATTATTGGTTTTAATGTCTTCTTGTTTAGCCAATGCAAGATAATCCTCTTCTAACATCACCTTCAAATGCCCACTGACGATAAACCCTGTTTGACCATGTTCATACACACTTGCCTTTTGAGGGACTATCCATACTTTATTAAAGGTATTTACTGGTATTTGTGTTGACCCATATAATTCTTGAGCTTGTTTATAAATTTTGGCCCAAAATGTTTTTCCTAAAGAATTTTCAGGATACATCAAGGATGCAGTCAACTGCTTGAGCAAATAATCTTGGGCTAACAAGTCCCTGCCCATGACTGTTTGGCCCAGCGCTGTTGGTATAATCCTGTCTTTTTCATAGGGGCTTAAATTGACCCAAATATCCTTATCAGGCAGGGTTAAGGAAGCAAAAAAGTATCTGACCATCCGTAACGCTTCCCTTTTCAATTCTTCCTTTGATGTCTTTGATTCACCAGGTGAAACAATAAAATCAAATAAAAAGGGATTGTTTTCATTAATGATCACCCCTTTCATTAATGCAGGTTGAAACAAAGGACTTGCAGAAACCATGGTCCCTGCAACAGGTAAATCAGCAATAGACATAGCCATGCTCATAGAGCCCCCCGGCCCTGGCATAACCATGATTGATAAAATAACAAAATAAGTGAATATTCTTTTGAGTTTATTCATAATTGAGCTTTAACTTGTTTGCAGTCCTAAAATTGGCAGAATGCTTAAAAGAGGTATAATACGAATAATATTCGCTACTACACCTGAAAATTTTCCACGTTGAAATTCAGCAATCATCGCAGGGTTAAATTTTATTTTAACACCTTGACCAACCCTCTCAATATCCAGCCCCGCCTTCTTAACCTTAAGGTCAATACCGCCAGGCACAAAATTCTCTTCTAAATGCCGAGCCTTTCCTATGTCACTTATATTCATGGCAAAATCTTGGGACCATTCAAGCTCAATTTTCAACTGATTCTTATCGAAACCTGCTAACCGAATAACATCATCTTCATCCATCATCAGAAGCCTCTTTACCACGTTCATTTCTTTTTCACCCGTATCTTCGCCTGTTTCTTGACTTAAAAGGACTTCTTTAGCCTTATTAAAGACGGGTTTAATACGTTTGGAAACATCGACAATCTCATCCACCTTGGGGAATAAAACAGATCCAGATTTATCCCGATAACCATTTAACCGTGCCACATATTGCTGTTGAATAGACAAATCCCCTGGATTCATGACTTTTTCCATAAGCCGTTCGGTTGCATTGATAACAAAATCATCAAAATCTTCTATCCTCAATTGTTGAATCTTCAAAAGACCGTCATCACCAAAAACAAAGTTTACAAATTCCTCCATCCCTTCAAAAGATTCAACCAGGCGTTTATCCTTATACATTAACTTATAAGCCAAAACAAAATCTTCGACATACCCCAACATTTTATCCGCATTAAAGAATAATCTTGCTTCTGGTGATTGAATTTCATCAAATGTCTTTAAAAGAAGATGATTAATATCCCTGGAAATATCATGATCAATAGCCAAGTTATTCTGATTGTATACAATTTCCTGGGCTGCTGCCTGATTATACCGTGTCACCACACGTGATCCAACCTGCATCTGGGCTGCGATTACGGGATTGGCTGAAAAATATTCACCTATCCCGGCCTTCCACAAAATGAACAAACGGGAGCCTGCCTAACTCATGAGCTAAAGCTACCGTGACGAGTTTATCTTGATCCATTTGTAATTTCATTTTCTGTGTATATAGTTGGGCAGAAGCCAAGCCACGCAGGACATGCCTTTGTCTATTCGTCAATGTTTTTGTCGAATCCTCTTTAACATGTACAAATGTTGGAAAACAGCCGCCGATATTCTTAAGCCTTACCCACCCCGAGGATGAACGAATTTTCTCTGCTAATCCGGCGCTTGTCATAGAGGCACTGACCTCTTGTTTCTGACTAAGAAGCTCAGTTCTTCCTAAATGCAACAGTTTAGAAGTTATATTGTTTCTTATTTTAGCCAGTTGCGGTGATCCTTGAAGTCTCTCAAGAGCATCGTGGTCTAATATATTCCCAAAGCTTATATTGTTCCCGTACACCGATGCCTCCAGTACACCTTTCGAATCAAGATATAAATACGATTGATCATAGGAGGGAGTATCGTATGCTATTGTAAAATCGTTATCAAATTGTCTTCGTATAGCCTGACACGCTTCAAAGTATGTTTCATAATCAATAAAATATGGATCCTTTTCTTCCGCATATAATTTAGCTGTTTTTCCTATTCTTTTATACCTGCTTATTTTCCAACGAAAATTCTGGAGACCTTGTCTTTGTTGCTCCATTAATTGACCGATTTTAGGAAGGTCTGCCAAATTTTTTGCCGAAGCCACGGTCAAAATTTGGGTCTTTAGATGAGGAAAATGTTGCTTAATCAATCCGATTGTACGCAAACCTGCTTCAAAAGTTCCCTGACGTCCACTGACTTGATCATTTTCAATATTATAACCATTGATTGAAACAGAAAGAAAATCAATATTGGGTATAAGATCTAAAAATTTCCTCTCATTTAATAAAACGCTGTTTGTATAAAATAAAATCCGTAATCCCTTTTCTTTGGCATATTTTACAAGATCTACTATATGAGAAACCATCAAGGGTTCTCCTCCAGTAATCGTTAAGGAGACAACCCCATTAGCCTGCATCATATCAACCATTCTTTTATGTTCTTCAAGAGTCCCTTCCTGATCTGCCGCAAAATTGTCCTTCCAACATATAGAACAATCACGATTACATCTTTTTGTAACCAAAAATTCCATTACCGGCGGCAATATCATTGCCGCATTAGACTTGCTTACAAACGTTTCAACGACAGCCATGGCCCCATTCACTGTTATTTGGTCTCCTGGAGTTGGCTTCTGTTCTGCTTCCAGGATACCAGAAGTCTTCATGGCTAATCCACCTGAGAAATATTTGCGTGAAATGAACTGTTTACTACCCTCATCCATCTCTTCCTTAATATAATTAAAAACCCCCTTTTTGTACGCTTTTAAATACTCTTCATAAATTTTTTCCTTGACCCCAATATCATCAGATAAAACGCCACCGATTTTGGCTTTATTGCTATAAACCTGATTAAGCAAAGCATCTTTCAAAGCCAGCTTATACCATGAAGCCAAAATCATTGAATAAAACATCTGCCGCAAGGGTGCAAAATTCCGTCCTTGATTGACCTCTTTTTCAAGTTCAGGAATGATGATTTCGCGGATGATGTGACTGCCTATTTGATTGGTAGAGACGCCATAAATAGCATCTCTGCGATGATAAAAATTGCCTTGATATTTTTTAAGAGAAAGATAATCCTCATCAAGCATCACCTTTAATTTTGCGCCAACCACATACACGGCGTTGTTATGTTCCAAAACCTTGGCCTTTTCTGCCACAATCCATACCTTGTTAAAAGTACTCACCAAAATTTCAGATGTGCCATATTTTGCCTGGGCCTTTGCATAAACCCTATTCCAAAACTCTTGGCCTAAATGTTTCTCAGGATAAATGAGGGACGCGGTTAATTGCTTTAAGATGTAGTCTTGGGCTAACATATCACGCCCCAATCCTGTTTTTCCTAACTCGGTTGGAATCATCCTGTTTTTTTCATAAGGAGATAAATTAACCCATAAATCATCTTCTTTGATGGTCAATGAGGCCAAGAAATATTTAATAAGTTTTTCGGATTCAACCTTAAATTCATGCCTGTTCACTTTTAGACCGGAATTGCCCGTGTCTAGAATGAAATCAAATAGAAATGGATTTTCAGAATGAACTTTCAAGCCTTTAATCAAAACTGGCTCGAAGGCAGGGCTTAAATTTACCATGGTCCCTGCAACAGGTAAATCAGCAATAGACATAGCCATGCTCATAGAGCACACCGGCCCTGGCATAGCCATGATTGATAAAATAACAAAATAAATGAATATTTTTTTGAGTTTATTCATAAATAAATTTTGATAATAAATATATAGACAGTGAGAGTATACCCGGTATGCAAGAAATAAGCAAATTTGTTTATTTTTGAAAATTTTTTCTGGGGAAAATTTCATGCAACTGTATTTTTAAAAAATAAGAAAAAAGAGGAAATCAAATATGGTGGGATGATAGGAAATGTTCTAGAAACTGCTTGGTACCTTCTAATAA
>JADFXW010000060.1 GCA_015233375.1 Candidatus Omnitrophota bacterium
GTGCAAGGTATGGGAAGGAAGGTGTGGCCTCTGACAAGATAAAGGTGTTGGGTATTCCTATCCGCATGAAATTTGCAGAAAAAACAGATACCCGGAAAGTTGCAGAAAAATTAGGGCTTGATTTAAATATCCCAACAATTTTGATTATGGGTGGTGGACAAGGCTTGGGCCCCATGAAAGAGGCTGTCAAAGGGCTTCTTCGTCTTGAGAGGCCTTTGCAGATGATTGTCATCTGCGGGACTAATGTGAAGCTGGTGCATTGGATTAAGAAAATGCAGAGGCATACGAACAAAAAGATAATTTATTATGATTATGCCAGTAACGTCGATGAGTTGATGGGAGTGTCAACCTTGATTATCAGTAAACCTGGCGGCATGACCACCAGCGAATGTCTGGCCAAGGGACTGCCCATGGTGATAGTGGCCCCTATCCCGGGCCAAGAGGAGCGTAATGCGCAATTTTTGATACAGCAAGGCATCGCGGTACGGGTGGATAATAAGCATCATATAGGCCTTGAAATAGAGAAACTGCTCAAGGCCCCTAATCAATTAGCCTCTATGAAGGAGGCTGCCATGAAACACGGTAAACCAATGGCCGCGGAAAATATTGCACGATTGATTTTGGAAGGCCCGTTATAATGAGTAATTATCATGTGTATAGATTTGGTCATTTTTGGGCCAAGGTCTTGCCGTTTCGTTTAAGCCAGATCATTGTCACGTTTTTATGTGATATGCACTATTTTTTTTCAAAGCGAGACAGGTGGGCGGTTGAAAACAATTTAAAAATAGTTTTTAAAAAAGATCGGGTGCCAAGTTCCTTGGTCCGTGAGGTTTTTCGTAATTTTGGCAAGTATTTGCTGGAATTTTTTACCATGACCCAGCGGGTGAATCCTTCCTTTGCCCAATCGCATGTGCGTATTAATAATATCGAATATCTTAAAAATGTTTTAGAAAAGGGGAAGGGCGGTATTATTGTCAGTGCCCATTTAGGTAACTGGGAAATGGGCGGAGGTGTCTTGCCAGCCTTTGGTTTTCCTTTAGCTGTTTTAGCTTTATCACACAAAGACCCTCGGGTGAATGCCTTGTTTAATGCGCAGCGTGAGGCTTTGGGGGTTAAGGTTATTCAGACGGATACAGCTGCGGTTCGCCGCCTTATAGAACATTTGCGTAAGAACCATTTGGTGGCTATTGTGGCAGACAGGGATTTTGGGAATAATGGGATTTTGATGGATTTCTTGGGTCAGAAGACCCTGGTCCCTAAAGGGCCCGCTTTCTTTTCCATTAAAACAGGATCTCCTATTGTGCCCACTTTTTTTATTCGGCGTGAGGATGGGCATTTTGAGATTAATGCGCATCCTCCGATTAACCCTCCCCAGGTGTCTAATGGCGAGATTACGGATGATCTGCTCAGAGGCTATATTGCGCAGTATTTGAAGGTTATGGAACAAGAGATAAAGGCAAATCCAACTCAATGGCTTTTATTCAGGGAGTTTGCTCAAGCATGAAGATAGCGGTTGTTATTCCAGCATATAATGAAGCCAAAAGCATAGGTCCATTGGTTGAAGGGGTGCGAGCCCAAGGGTATGATTGCATCGTTATAGACGATGGCTCTTCAGATGGGACAGATGCTATTGCCTTGGCTGCTGGGGCTCAAGTGTTAAAAACGGGCGGACGAAGCGGTAAGGGAAACGCTTTAAAGATGGGTTTTGGGCATGTTCTTCAACAAGGGCATGATGCCCTTATTGCCATGGATGGGGATGGCCAGCATTTACCATCAGATATCCCGGGTTTGGTGTCCTGTTGTCATCAAATGAATGCTGATATTGTCTGCGGTAACCGCATGGGTAAGCCTAAGGGCATGCCTTTTGTGCGTTTTATGACGAATCATTTTATGTCAGGGCTTATTTCTCTTTTTTGTCATCAACATATCCCGGACACTCAATGTGGCTTCAGGCTTATCAAGACGGATGTTTTGCGTGCCCTTCAATTGGAAAGTTCTGATTTTGAAATTGAAACAGAGGTCTTGATAAAAGCCAGTAAGAAGAAATTTAAAATAGCCTCAAGTGGGATTCAAACCGTTTATGACGGCCAAGTCAGTAAAATCCAACCTCTTCGTGATACGGGTCGTTTTATCACGTATTTATGGCGGGAATCATTTAGAAGAAAATGAGTGAGAACTTTATTTTTAAAGCCATCTTTATTTCTTTGGCGGTGCATACGGCTGTTTTGTATGCCGCATATGTGATGAGGGTTAATGACCCACAATTTAAGGCCATGCGTCAGGCCCGCGTTGAGATAAGTTATAAGCCCGCTTATAAAAAACCTGTTGATGTTAGAGAATATCCTATTCGGATGGCCCATAAACTTGATTTGAGTAACACGGAGAAGTTATTGAAAGATGGAGAGTCTTCTATAGGCATGACTAAAGAAAGACAGATGCTTCCTTTTGGCCTGATGTATGAGCGTAAACCGGAGAACATGCGTACGATGGAGTTGACGAGGAAGGTTTCCATAACACCTATTAAATCAGAAAAGATAGATAATCCTGTTTATGCAGCGTATCAAGAAATGGTAAGAGAGCGTATTAAAGAGAGGGTATATGCTAACTATGATAAGATGGATGATGGGTCTGTTCATTTGGCTTTTTTAGTGGATCAATATGGGGTTTTAAAGGTGGCCAGAATTGTCCCTGAAAAAACGAATGCCCCGGAACATTTACAAGAGATTACATTAAAAAGCCTCCGCGAAGCCAGCCCCTTCCCGCCTTTTTTAAAAGGCATGAATCTCACCGACTTCCCTTTTAATATCGAGATTCAGTATCAGATAGGCGATTGATATTATTACCAAAAATCCAAAGATTGACTTTTTTTAGATCCAATGATAATGTAATCCCCGAACGAACAATATAACGGAAGGATTGATATGGATTTGCAAAACCGTTGGGGAGAAGATGTAAAAAAGGATGGAGGGCTTTTGGGGCCAGATGGTCAGCCTTTGGTTAATTCATCAGAAACTCAAGAAGAAAAACCCCAGGATGCCCAGAAAGAACCTGAATTAAATTTCTTTAACTATATCGCAAGCTTAGGGTTTCAAACCATGATTTTTTTAGGAGAAATGCCTAATCCTGTCACTAATCAAGTGGAAAAAAACCTTAAGCAAGCCAAATTCTTGATCGACACCCTGGTCCTTTTACGGGATAAAACTAAAGGAAATCTGTCAAAGGAAGAGGATGATTTGCTTAACGGCTCGCTTTATGAATTACAGATGCGTTATGTGGATTTATCCAAATGATAGATGAACATTTGTTGAATTTACTTGCTTGTCCCCTTTGCCAAGGCGATGTTGAGCTTCAAGATAATAAAATTGTTTGCAACAAGTGTCAGCAGAGTTACCCCATAGTAGACGGGATCCCTATTCTTTTGGTTGCCAAAAATGATGAACACCCGTTTAAGAAAACTCGTTGAAGATTTTTCCCGCCACAAGGATATTGACGCTTTTTTGCTGGTCAATGACAGCAATATCCGTTATTTGACCAAATTCCAAGCGTGTGAATCTTGGCTTTTGGTTACCAAAAATAAGGCTTTTTATATTACAGATTCCAGATACGTGCTTGAAGCTCGTAAAGGGCTGGTGGGGGTTAGTGTTAAACAATACAGCCGAGTCCCGTGTACTGTTATTTATCAGCTTTGTAAGGAATATAAAATCAAACGCTTAGGGTTTGATGAAAAGCATACAAGTTTTGCCTTATGGAAGAAAATTAAAGAGGCGTGTCCTGTTAAGACCAAGCTTGTCCCAGTGAGTGGATTAGTAGAGCCTTTGCGTGAAATTAAAGAAACAGAAGAGGTTGAACATATTAAAAATTGTTTGAAAGTGCATTTTAAAGCCATTGACTACGTTAAGAAAGTGGTTCGACCTGGCGTTACTGAACGTCAAATTGCTATGAAATTGGAGCAATTTATTAAATCTCATGGAGCTGAACTATCATTTGAGCCCATTATAGCCTCTGGCCCTAATTCTTGTTATCCACATGCCAAGGTTACAGATAGACAAATCCGTAATAATGAAGGGGTGTTGCTGGATTTTGGGGTTGAATTGAATGGTTATAAGTCTGACTTGACACGTAATATCTTTTTGGGTAGAATACCGAGCTTTCAAAAGCAGGTTTTTGATGCAAATTTCATGCGGATAGGAATACCCAACACCTTTATCTTGTCAGAGGCCACACCTTCCTTCACATACCTTGCACAAGCCTCAACGGAGGGCACGACATAATAATCAACCCCTTCATGGAGCCAATACAAATGCGGCGCATAATCAGTCAATACACCAATCACTTTAAATCCCAAATCATGCGTCCTCTTATAATCCGCAACCATCCCGCAAGGAAAAGCCTGGGTACACACAACCACGTCAGGCTTAAATTCATCAATCAATGGTTTTAATTTTTTGTGTGAAGATTTATGGATAGATTGTTTCCATTTTTCGGAAAACTTGATTATCTTAGGATTATCGTAAAGGTATTCCCAAATTTTAGGCGCCCGCTTAATAACACCCATGTAAGCCGTGTTAATTATTTTTTCCATCAACGGATAGGCGTATCCAAAACCATTGATACTTAAAATTTCTGTATCAGGGTCAAGGGCTTTTAATGACTTGGAAATAGCAACCGCACCCTGACGATGCCCTGAAACCTGTGAAATGTACATTAATAAAACACGCTTACCCATAACCTTACTCCATGATCCCTAAAATTCCTCTGACCAACGCCTCCTGGCCTTCGTTAATGACGATGGATTGAAGCTTGCCATCTGCCGGCGCCTCTATGACAAAGGACGCCTTGT
This sequence comes from Candidatus Omnitrophota bacterium, assembly GCA_015233375.1. Lineage (GTDB taxonomy): Bacteria > Omnitrophota > Gorgyraeia > Zapsychrales > Fredricksoniimonadaceae > JABDGZ01. The sequence goes on from JADFXW010000060.1 coordinate 4,841, forward strand.
CTGTCACCGCCTCACAAACCTCCTGGCCTTCTTTTAAGCACTCACCTGGTTTGACATGCCAGCAAGCAATAACCGCTTTACTGATTCCTTCACCTAGATCTGGTAAGATAATATTAGTCATAAGAAAAGTGCTTTTTAAACTGCCCAACAGCTTCTATTTTCAGCGCATCCATGTCTACAGGTTTTTTAAGTACCTCTTTTATCGAGGTCATGCGGACATCAAGACCACAAGGCTTGATTAAATTAAAAAGGGATAAATCCGTATTTGCATTAATGCCCAAGCCATGATAAGTCACCCATTTACGCACGCCAACACCTATCGAAACAATCTTTTGGCTACCTGCAAAAACGCCTCGTTTACCTGGGATACTTATTGCCAATATACCAAAATTCTTCAATAAATCAACCGCAACTTCTTCAAGATTTTCCATGAATAGTTTCAGGTCTTTGCCATGATTATTTAAATTAAATAGGGGATAAATGATCAATTGTCCCGGGGCATGAAGGGTAACATCGCCTCCTCTATCAACCTCGATGATATCCAAACCCCGCTTTTGAATCTCCTGACGGGAATAAAGCAAGCTCTCCTGAGTGCTCATGCGGCCTAAGGTCAGTACAGGTGGATGTTCACAAAGGATTAAAAGGTCCCTGCCCCCGTTCATAACATCAGACACCCCCTGTTTCTGCCTCTCAAAGGCCTCCTTGTAATCAACAAGACCCCAATCTTGGACAATAAAGCCTGCCTTCATATCCATAGAGGCTATCACAGGTAAAAAATAATATCTACTATTTATCCCTTAATTATTACCAGACAGATGCAGGAAGGCCAGAAAGGTTATAATCCAAAAATTGGCAAGGAACTGGCAAGAAGAGCTATCTGAAGAATCACGCCTTCTATCCCCGTAAAATCACCTTTTCTAAATTGAGCCATCATGGCAGGATTGAAGATCATCGCCACCCCATGGCCCTGGACATCAAGCCCCATGTTCCTGGCGTTTAAAGCAATACCGCCGGGCATGGCAAAATCCTGTCTGCCGTCTGCGCGTTTGGCATTATTGATATTATCCTGGAACCCCTTAAATTGCTCTTCTGAAATTTCTTGAGTCGTTGAGTTCATCACAGAAAAGCCTTCCAGGGCTGCAATTAATTTACCGCGCTCTATAACAGACAGGTGTTGACTCAGGCGTCTTAACCACAAATACTCCTGAGGCCAATGATCACCTGAGAAATCAATGCATCGACGTTCAATTCTCTCTTCGTTATACCGTAATGAAGGATCCTGAGGAGTTCCCCAAGGGTTGGCAATCACTAAAACCTGATCATGTGAAGTAATCTCAAGCCTTACCACAGGAGTCGCCCTTATCTTTGCCTTGTTGTCATGCCATTGCCAATCCTGAGTGTTGTCAGAAGCTCTCTTCCTGTCTATCCTTTTTAATACTTCAAAATCTTTCAATAATAGCGTCTGATGATTCAAACGAACCATTAATGGCGTTAATACTTCTATTTGGTCCCACAAGGCCTGTTCTTGTCTCTGTAGATCAGCTGGCTGTGGAACAACTATCCGAGCTCTTCTGAATTGAACAACCTTACCTGCAGGCGCTTGTTGTTCAAGGACTTGCTGTTGAATCTGTCTGAGTTCTTCTTCAATGGATAACGCCACCAACATCACAACACCTGCGGCCGTGCTTTCACCTTCCACGTTTATATTTTTTTCCCCGATTTCTTGCAAAATCCCTGTCCTGCGTTGGCTCTCCGCTGGAGTTATCTGCCCAGGCGTAGATGCCCTCGAGCGGCTCCTGGGCGAATGTATAAAATCTTCCTGAGGCAGAGGCTCTTGAAACTCCTCATCCGATGGCTCCATAAATTTTCGCGGCCCAAATTCATCATCAGAAACATTCTGAAAAGGAAGACTTCTTATATTATAACCATAGAACCCTGCAACCAATAAAACAACTTGTTCATCGGTTAAAATCTCCCAACCCAATGTCTTCATTAATTGAAACCAAAAACTCATCCCCTCGGGAAGTGAATCTGGAAAATCAAGGACCACAGCTTGCGCGCGTCTTAACGTCAAACGAATTCTACCTTTTCGGGAATATTCAACTGTTTGAACATGACGGGATTTCTCTATTTGGTTAATATTAGGAAACCTGGCGAGTATGCGGTCATCTCCTAAATTATAAAGCCCCAATGCCAGCTTATCCATTGTTGCTTGGCAATTCTTTATATAAACATTACCCTGGCCTTTGCCCCTTAACAAAGGAGGCAATTCCTCATTAGCGCTTTTGGTAAATTTCCATAGATTATTAAGGTTAAGCTGAAGTTCATCCAACTTCGTATAAATACCCTGTATCACAGAATTCATGGCCGCATTCACACGCGCATGGGTCATCACAGAAACCATCGCTAAGCTTCCCTCGGGGTCCATCGCGAACCTTTCCGAAGGGGATGAAAGGGCTTGTTCAACAACAGGAGGTCTTTGCAAAAGCCTTACCCCCCCTGAAAAATATTTTCTTGGGGTCTTTTGTAGAGAAGGCTTTTCCAGGTCTTCCTTAATATAGTTAAAAACCCCCTCCTTGTACGCCTTCAAATACTGGTCATAAATCTTCTCCTTGACCTTGGGGTCCTCTGATAAAACCCCGCTGGTTTTTCCCTTATTGCTATACACCTGATTGAGCAAGGCGTCCTTGAGCGCCAATTTATACCAGGAAGCCAAAATCATGGAATAAAAAATCTGCCGCAGCGGCGCAAAATTTCTGCCTTCATTAACCTCCCTCTCAAGCCTGGGAAGCAAGACCGAACGCACTATCCGTGAGGTAAGAGAATGGGTTTTATTAATTTTAGAACTCCCCCTAACCCCCTCTTTAACTAAAGAGGGGGAAAACCCGGAATGTTTTTGCAAAGACAAATAATCCTCCTCTAGCATGACCTTCAAGTGGGCAGCCACCACATACGCGGCATTGTTGTGCTCAAAGACCTTGGCTTTATCTGCCACAATCCAAACCTTATTAAAGGTGTTCACAGGAATATTGGTGGTCCCAAATTTTTTCCAGGCTTTTGCATAAACCTCATCCCAGAAGACCCGTCCCAATTGTTTTTCCGGATAAATTAAAGAAGCGGTGACCTGCTTTAAAATATAATCCTGTACCAACATGTCGCGGCCTAATCCCGTCTTGCCTAATTCCTGAGGCACAACCCTTTCTTTTTCATAAGGAGAAAGGTTGACCCAAAGATCGTCCTCCTTAATCGTCAAGGCCGCCAAAAAATATTTGATAAGCTTCTGGCTCTCAGCTTTAAAGACAGGACTTGTGACCCTCAAGCCAGACTTACCTGTATCCATAATAAAATCAAATAAAAGAGGATTGTGGATGGACCTTGAGTCCCTTGGCCAGCACAGGGACAAAGGCTGGGCTTAAAGGCACCATCTTTCCAGGCATCGGCAGATCTGAAAAACCCTGTGCGTGTACCTGTGGCAGGGGACCTAGACCATTCAAAACAAAAGAAATGATAACAAAAATAAAAATAAACCGAGGAATGGCCATATTTTTTTTACTCTAAATGATTCATTTTGCAATAAGAATATCATATATTTGTAGATTGTCAAAAAATTACTATTTCTCGACTTTTTCATAGGCATACCCAACACGAAAAATTTATACTCTTTTTGAATTAAAGAAAAAATACCTACAAAAAGTTGATATAGACTGCTCAATTAAAAAACTTGATAAATGTTCTTAATTTATATATACTATATTAAACCAATAGAGATTATATAGTAATATGAAAATCACACACAAAGGCGATTACGCATTAAAGGCGATTCTAGATTTAGCCCTCCATTATGAGGAAGGACTGGTGACTATTCAAGCCATGTCCAAACGCATCGACGCTCCCCTCAAATTCTTAGAGCAGGTATTATTGGAACTAAAACGCGGTAAATTTATTGAAAGCCGTAGAGGCAAGGTCGGAGGCTACTTACTTTCAAAACCTCCAAAGGATATTACCTTAGGAGAAGTTATCCGTTTCATCGATGGACCATTAGAACCTATTGCCTGTATCAATGAATGCTACGCTCATTGCAACGATTTACAACATTGCGTGTTTCGCCCTATTTGGCAGCAGGTATTCAAAACCACTTCAAACATCGTTGATAACATCACCTTTGCTGATCTAGCAAAAAAAGTTGAAGACGCAAGAAATATTCCTGTGTATTCTATTTAGTAGATAGGAAGAATAAATTCTTCATCATACCTTAAGCTCTTGGAAT
>JADFXW010000061.1 GCA_015233375.1 Candidatus Omnitrophota bacterium
AAGTCACCTAACCGAAAAAAAAGGATGGCGTCCTGGTGTTTGGCCTTGATATCGCGGTATTGTTTGATCATCGGGGTTGCTGTTTGCATAACGCACATTTATAGCATAAACTAAACCGTAGGAGCAAATTATTTATTTTAGACAAAGAATTCTTTTTCCTTGTGTCTATGATGAATGTACTCATAATTGATGAGATATGAAAATTCGACATCTTGTGCTTATCGCCTGTGTTTGTTTTTTTAGTCCTGTTTGTTCTGCTGGCCAGGCTTTGCCCTTCTATGATCAGATTATCAAAATCATTGAGCCGTTAACCTATTCAGGTTTTCCGATTATTGTGAAACCGCAGGTGTCCTTGAGTGTTGATTTTGAAAAGCGGGAATGGACATTGAGGAATATTCATACCTATGACCAACGCGGAAGGGTGATTTTAGAGCAGAATAAATTTGGCCTTTGCGCGGAGTTGGCTACCTATGTCTTTGAAAAAATAAAACCTTTTCTTACGGATAGGTATGAGGTCAAGTTTGCCATGGTTACTGAACGGGCGTTTTTTTCCAAGAACCAATCGAACCATATTGTCTTGTTATTATTTGATAAGGCGGATGGTCAGGCTTATTTGATTGACCCTAGTTTTCATAGATATGCCAGGGCCAAAGATTTGCCGGAATATCAGGTGGTGAAGGTCCAGGACAGCCTTGTTTTTGAGACCGACAGATCCCCTGATTTTTCTTTTAATGCTCAACAGGCCCTGCCACTTTATATTAAGGATGATTTTCTGCTTTCATTTTCGATGACTGCTGTTGATGGTAAATTTGATAAAGATAATTTCGCATTTGTCATTTCTGCCACCAAAAAATATCAATTCGCCAGTCGAGATATTATTATTGTAGGCAAGAGAGAGAAGGTGTTGCAAGATTTTGAGGATGAGCCTATGTTGAAAGAACTTCTGTCTTTTGCTGAAGCTCAATTGTTGTTTAACAGGTTAAAAGGCTGGATTAATCAGTTATAAATTTTTCTGGATTTATTACAATATCGTTCTAACATATTTAAAAGGGGTAATTTCATTTGAGCTTAAAAAAAGGGGTTTGATATGCGTTTTGCGATTATTTTTTTGGTCTTGACCTTGGCAGGCTGTGCGTCCACTCCCTCGTATAATCCGATGATGGTCGCCAGCCAACAGGAATTTTTATTGAATGAGAACGGGTTTAAAGCCCTTCAAGATGGAATGAGTTTGGATGAGGTTCATAAAATCATGGGCCAGGCTTTGACCATTGGTTATCAATACCAGAGCCCTGATTATAAACCATTGACCATCCCTAATCCTTACAAGACAGACAAGATTCAAGGTACGGATTATGTTGTTGAGTATTATATTGCATCTATTCGTCAGCCAAATGGTGTTATTAATGACAATGAACTGCTGCCAATAGTTTTTAAAAACGGTAAGCTTTATGGTCGCGGTTGGTCGTTAGTCAATTCCTTAAAGCCAAAATCTCCTGGGGCATGAAGGCTTTTTATATTTCATTAAAGCCGTTTTTAAACCACGGCCAACTACTTCGCCCGACTCCATGGCAGGATGTCTTTGCCAACAACAACCCTTTGGAAGTGGAAATAGGTTTTGGTAATGGGGAATATTTAGCGCGCATAAGCCAGGACAATCCAGGGACCAATTTTGTTGGTTTTGAGCAATACTGCGAACGCATTCACAGGACCTTGCGTAAATTAAGCCGCACAGGGCTTGATAATGTGAGGGTTTTGAGACTGGATGCCCGGGCTGGCCTTGAAAGGTATTTTAACCAAAAAACAATTACGCGCATCCATTGTTTGTACCCGCCGCCATGGCCTAAAAAATCTGATGCTAAACACCGGTTATTTACAACGGATTTCTTAAGGCTTATCAATAGTCGTTTGGCTGATGGAGGCTTTTTAAAAATAGTGACGGATCATGAGCCGTATATTGATTGGATAAGGGATAATAATACGGATACAGGATTTTCTATTGAATTCAAGGTTATTAAAGCTAATTATGGAACAAAATTTGAGAAAAAATGGGTGGATGAGGGAAGATGTGAATTTTATGAACTTGTTTTGACTAAGACAGGCCATATTCCCATTGGCCTAAAGGAGGACTCTCTTTTGCAAACTTACCTTTTGGACGATTTTGATCCTGACCTTTTCAGTTTTAAAGAATATTCTCATGAAGGGATAGCCGTATCGTTTAAGGAAATTTTATACGATCCTAAAAAGAAAGTGGCTTTGGTGCATGTGATCGCTTGTGATGGTCCTTTGATGCAAAACATACGGATCGTGATCGCGCACTCTGCTTTAGGTTGGCGGGTGAATTTAGCAGAAGGGTCGATGCTTATGCCAACGATGGCGGTGGCAAAGGCCTTGGAATGCGTGTATCAGGCAGCAAAGAAAGACTGACAGGCATTATTTTTTGTAAAAAAATAGTGCCTGTCACTGTTTTTTGAAGTATTATTTCATGTTATGTTAAACCCGGAATTTGCAATAGCCATGGCGAAGAACCGTAATCTATTGGGATATAAAGCTTTGAAAAATGCTCGACATACCACAGTGGGTATGCCTGCGCTTTTTCAAAGCTTTCTATCTTCAATATCTTACGGTTCTTCATCCATGTCTATTGCAAAATCCGGGTTTAAATTGATTAGAGTATTTTTGATTATTTTTTTGACGATAGCCTTTACTATTCCAGAGCAAGGAGAGGCTCACGCGCTTTTTCATCGGCACCGAAGGCCGTACGCATTATCAGCCAATACTGCTTTGCTGTGGGACCCCGCGCATAATCAGCGTTATTTTGATCTGGGAGCAGACAGGCAAGTCTTTCCAGCCTCAACCACCAAGGTCTTGACCGTGCTTTTGGTTTTAGAGAACCTGCCGTTGGATAAGTATGTGCCTGTGAGTGTCCATGCAACCCAGGTGCCGCAGACCAAGTTAGGCTTAAGAGCAGGGGAATCGTACAGTGTTCGGGACTTGCTGTATGGCCTTATCCTGAAATCCGCAAATGATGCAGCCGTTGTTTTAGCTGAAGCTGTTGCTGGTTCTGAGCCTAAATTTGTGGATATGATGAATGCCAAGGCCAAGCAATTAGGTGCCAACAATAGTTTTTTTGCGAATCCCCATGGCCTTCCTTCCAAGGACAAGCAGTTTACAACCGCGGCAGATATGGCTTTAATTTTTTCTCAGACGCTTAAAAATCCATTTTTTCGTCAAGCCCTGACCTATAAATACTTGGTCATTAATTCTAAAGAAGGGCATCGGTGTTTCTTAAAATCCCACAACAAAATTTTATTTGCAAATTGGAAAAGACCTGTTTATGGAAAAACAGGTTGGACCATTGAGGCGCAAGGATGTTTTGTGGGGTATATCCCCAAAGGCAATGATATATTCATTATTGCGGTTTATGGGTGTGGATGTCATAGTCGTTGGCGGGACATGAAATATATCATTGAACATTACGGTCATATCGATTTATAAAAAAATGGTGTCAGTTCTTGAATTTAAAGAACTGACACCATTTTTGACACTATTTTTTACTATTTTTAATTTTTATTGTAGATTTAATAGATTAAGTTAAGATATTCTAATTCATTTAAACTTCAAGGGGGATGTTATATGGATAATAAAAATAACCTCATTATTTTGCTTTTAGTCATACTGATTGCCGCTGTCTCAGGGCTTGCCCTGGTTATAGGAGTTAATAACACGGTGAGGGTTGCGATTGGCCCATTGAATGTTAAGCTTTCAGAAATTGAAAGGGGGCAAATCAGTTTGGAGAATAAATTAAATGCCCTGGAGACTCAGTTGGGGGGCATCCAAAAGGATTTAGGCACTATTCAAATCAAGGGCAATGGCGGTAATTTACCACAGGCCCCGCGATTCCCCGAGCAAGATCCAGAAGACTTGAATAAGGTGTATCAACTGGACCCAGGAACCTCTCCTGTTATTGGTAAAAAAGACGCACCTGTAACCATTGTGGAATTTGCAGATTTCCAATGTCCATTCTGCTCTCGTTTTTACCCTGTTGCTAAGGATGTTTTAGCCGCTTATCCAGATAAGGTGAGATTCATTGTTAAGAACTTTCCATTACCCTTTCACTCCAACGCTCGTTCTGCGGCCAAGTTAGCATTAGCGGCTAATGAGCAGGGTCAGTACCAGGGCATGATGGAAGCCATATTAGCGAGTGGCGCGGATGTGACAGATACTAAAATTAAAGAATATGCGCAAAAATTACATTTGGATTACAATAAATTAATGGCTGACTTTAAGGGCAAAGATGCTCAATGGGAAAAACAAATTCAAGAGGATATGCAGCTGGCTGGGCGATCCGATGTTCGCGGAACACCCACGTTTTATTTGAATGGCCGTAAAACAATGGCCAGGGACATCAATGCCTTTAAAACACAGGTTGATGCCGCCTTGGCTGGCAAGAAGGCTTCATAAACTTTTTGTTTGCAAAAGACGGGATTTAGTGTATATTAAACAACAAAAATAGGGGTCAGAGCCCTATTTTTCCTATTTTTCATGAAAAAAATAGGGCTCTGACCCCTATTTTCATTGTTTAATATCGGGAGGTTTTTGTTATGGGTGGTCGTGTAGGAGGGATTTCAAGTAAATATTATTGGGAAACCGCTGGCATCAAGGTTTCCGGTGGCCAGAAGGTCAAGGCTGGTACTATTTTGACCCGTCAAGGCAATCAATGGAAAAGTGGCCTTAATGTGATTGGCCGCAGTTCATTGACCGCAGCCTGTGATGGCGAGGTTTATTTTACTCGTCGTAAGAACGGCTACAAGAAGGTCATTACGCTCGTTAATATTAAACCCGTGTCATAAAAAACTTATCGCCTCCCCCTTTTAAAAGGGGGAGTTTTCTTCTATGTGTGGTATCGTCGGTTATGTTGGAAATAAAGACGCACTGCCTATTCTGCTAGAAAGCCTCAAAAAGCTTGAATATCGCGGGTATGACTCAAGCGGTGTTGGGTTTCTAGATCATGATTCACGTCTCATCGTTCGTAAATCCAAAGGTAAAATCAGTAATTTAGAAAGTCTGCTGCGGCAAGATTCATTGCCATTTGCCCATACAGGTATTTCTCATACACGATGGGCCACCCATGGTTTTCCGTCAGATATTAATGCGCACCCTCATACAGACAGCAAGAACCATATCGCTGTTGTCCATAATGGCATTATTGAAAATTTTCAGGAGTTAAAGGCTGAATTAAAGAAAAAGGGCTGTAAATTTTTATCAGCAACGGACTCAGAAGTTATCCCTCACTTAATTGCGTCTTTTTATAAAGGGGATTTTTTATCAGCGGTACGCCGCGCGCTTGCTAAAATAAAAGGGACCTTTGCTTTAGGGGTCATCAGCCACCATCATCCAGGCGTGCTTATTGCGGCCAGGGTTGGTTCCCCGTTAATTATTGGGGTTGGTGATTCAGAGAATTTTATTGCCTCAGATGTTCCAGCCATTTTAGATTTTACACGCAGGGTCATTTATCTTCAAGATGGTCAGATAGGTGTTTTGACCAAGGATAAGGTGGATCTTTTTACCTTTGAAGGTAAAAATGTCAAGACACAAGTAGATACGGTTGCGTTTAATGTGACCGCTGCCCGTAAAGATGGGTATCCACATTTTATGCTCAAGGAAATTCATGAGCAGCCGGATGTCCTTGAACAAATGTTGAGCCTGCGTTTGAAGAAAGGCAAGCTTGTTTTAGATGGTTTGGCTTTGTCAGATGAAATCTTAAAACGCATGCATAAGGTGACGATTGTAGCCTGCGGGACCGCCTATCACGCGGGACTGGTTGGGAAATATATTATTGAATCCCTCTCCCGCCTTCCTGTTGAGGTCGATACATCCAGCGAATTTCGATATCGTAATCCTATTATTGATAAGAATACTCTTGTGCTGGCGGTCAGCCAATCAGGGGAGACTGCGGACACCTTGGCTGCCCTGCGCGAGGCGCATAGCCGTGGGGCCAAGGTCATTGCCATTTGTAATGTGGTGGGCTCTTCTCTTGTTCGTGAGGCAGACGGGGTGTTATATACCTATGCGGGTCAGGAAATAGGGGTGGCCTCAACCAAGGCGTATACAGCGCAATTGATGATGTTTTATTTGTTAGCCTTAAAATTAGCGCAGGCCAGAAAAACAATTGACGTAAAAGAATCCAGGGAATTTGTGCGTCAACTGATGCGTGTACCGTCTTTGCAGAGGAATATTTTAAAAGATATGCATCATATCCAAAAAATAGCGGAAGCAAACTCGCATTTTGGTTGTTTTCTATTTTTAGGCAGGCATGTGAATTATCCTTCAGCTCTTGAAGGGGCGTTGAAACTGAAAGAAATTTCTTATATACCTGCAGAAGGATATGCCGCAGGAGAGATGAAGCATGGGCCTATTGCCTTGATTGATGAATATCGGGCCGTGGTGTGCATTAATCCCCAATCCCATGTGTATGAGAAAATGTCCTCTAATATGCAAGAGATCCGCGCCCGTAAAGGGAATATTATTGCCATCGCCACGAGCCTTGATGCCCAGATCCGTTCCAATGCGGATTTTGTGATTGAGGTGCCGCAGATAACGGATCTTTTAAGCCCGCTTTTAGTTGTTTTGCCTTTACAGATGTTGGCGTATTTTATTGCGGTCAAGCGTGGTTGTGACGTGGATCAACCTCGTAATTTAGCCAAGTCCGTTACCGTCGAATAATGTTATATATTGTCTCAACCCCTATTGGGAATTTAAAAGACATCACCCTTCGCGCTCTGGAGACCCTAAAGTCCGTTGATTTAATTGCTGCTGAAGATACCCGCCATACGAAGATACTCCTGGATCATTATGAAATTTCAAAACCCATCACCTCTTTTTTTGAACATAATCAGCTCAAGAAAGCTGATTATCTTTTGGGCCTTTTAAGGGCAGGGAAAACAATCGCGTTGGTCACAGATGCCGGTACCCCTGGCATCAGTGATCCAGGTTTTGTGATGGTCAAATTAGCCCAGGAGAATCATATCCCCATAACCGTTGTGCCAGGTGTGACAGCGTGTATCAGCGCCCTGACTGCCTCTGGCCTGCCCGCTCACCGCTTTTTATTTGAGGGATTCCTGCCTCCTAAAGCTGGGGCCAGGCGAAATAAACTGCTGGCATTAAAAGAAGAGAAGGCCACCATAATTTTCTATGAATCGCCGCACAGGCTTCTGAAGACGCTCAAGGATATGGAGGAGGTTTGGGATGATCAAACGATTGTGGTGGCCCGAGAGCTTACCAAGAAATTCGAAGAAATCCGCAAGGACAAGGCCAGCGCGTTGATAGAATATTTTTCCGAGCATCCCCCAAAAGGTGAATTTGTTTTATTAAGGTGCCTTGAAATCTGATATTCCTATCAAAGATTAATAAAGCATACCAAAAAGATACAGGGGGATTTTATTCCCTGCCCCAATCTCCATGCGATCCGCAACTACATAGGCACAGGCAACATCCTTAACCTGTTTAAATGTTTTTCCTTTGCCGCCAATTTCAAAAACATATTTATCACTAACCAAAAAGTCTCCTTTATCACTCGCTGTTATTTTCACCAGGTCTTTTAGCTGATTAACAAAGAATGTTTCCCGTAAGGATCCCTGGTCATTCTCAAATTTTAGTTGATTATGTAGAACGCCAAGAAGATTTGGGTCATGTATAAAAGCTTTTTGTGGTTTACGCGCCAGGGCAAAGCCCTTTCCGCCTGGACGTAAACAATAGATTAAACCCGCCTCCTCAAGATATTCAAAATACGCATAAACGTAATCTTTAGATATTCCAAGATCCCTGCTTATTTTATCAATATTGACGGTAAACGGGCTTGCGGATGCAATCAGCCAAAGTATTTTTTTCAGAACAGCTATCTTTGACTTTCTGGTATTCCCCCAGAACGGCACAACCTTCGTAAAGACCTTTTCGGACAATTTTAATAAATTTTGAAACAAAAGTCGCCTCTCCTTCTAAAAAGAATGGATAATACCCCATTGATAAATATTGTTTAAAATATTTTAAAACAGGCGCGCCCTGCGCAATCTTGTGGGCAAGACGCACATGGCCAGTCAGTACGTCCTGCAGGGAAACGGCAGGAACAAGAATATTTTCTTTTAAGCCTAAATATTCTCGAAATGAAAGGCCTCGCATTGAATAATACGCCAATCGACGGGAAAGATCCACCTTGCTATTTTGAAGGGCAAGCGAGGAGCTTCCAGAAACAAGGACTTTTTTGTCTTTAAACGTATCCAAAATGCTTTTAAGTTCCGATTGCCATTGGGGATATTTATGGATTTCATCAATAATAAGAGCTTTGCCTCCATATTGAAAATATTCTTTCGCTGTACGAAAAAGGCCTCCCACAGACACTTCTACATTATCGGCAGCAATATATAAACATTTTTCAACATCATTATACTTTTCCCGATAATGCTGAAGCAATAATGTGGTTTTCCCTACACCCCGCGGACCCATAATACAAATAGAGGATGCTTTCCAATCGATATCCTTGTCAAGATACCTTTTAAAATCTACCGGCGTATCTTCAACGGTCTTTTGATGAATATAAAAAAGATCTTCTAACATGACGCCTCCTTTTTAATAGCCGAGTAGAGTATACGATATGTTAATAATTTCGTCAAGTGTGGTCTGCTCTTAATTAATGCCCCCAACATGATAATTTAACGCCCCCATTCCACATTTGATTTAATATATACATGTGGTATGATTTCATTAAAAGATGAATAGGCAGGGGTTTTATTATCCAGTACAATTTCGGTAATTCCTGCCTTTAAACAAAGGGAAGCAGATGTTGAGACATTTTGTTACTTCATTTATATGCGTTGTTTTTATTACGAGCACCTGTTCGCCTGTATTTGCTCAAGAATTTAGTGTCAGCGATCTTCCTTTGCCTGGAGCAATGGTTTCAGTCAGTCCAAAATTTGAACCGGCTTTGATCAGGGGTTTGACAGTGCATCAAGACAACCCGTTTTTATTTGATTTCATTATGGATCCAGGCCAAGACATGTCGTTGCGAGGAGCGTC
>JADFXW010000062.1 GCA_015233375.1 Candidatus Omnitrophota bacterium
ATGAGGAATCAAGGGGAATCTTTTCAGTGGGTGTCACCAAGCTAACAAACCGGACAAAGAGTTAATCAGGCTATCTGGTTTAGATTATGTTCAGGATTTTATTAATTGTTTTTATTGTTAGCAGCGTATTGGGCAATGTCAGTTATGCGAAAAACACGTTATCCCGTGCGCTTTTCGTGTCTGTGATAGAAAACCCTCCTGTATTGACTTCTCGTCAGCAGATGTTGGATTTAATTGATTTTGCCAAGAAATCAGGAATTCATGATCTTTTTGTACAGGTTTATTATGCGGGTAAGGCCTGGTTTCCGTCCCATATCGTTGATGATAGTCCTTATCAACAATGTCGATCACGTGTACAAATGGATCCATTGGCTTTCTTGATTCATCAAGCCCATGAAAAAGGTCTTGAGGTCCATGCGTGGATTAATCTTTTGAGTTTAGGGAAGAATGTTGATAGTTATTTTGTAAGGAAGTATGGAGTTTCTATTTTAACATGTAATTTAACAGCTAAACATAGTCCTGAAGATTATAAAATTGATAATCAATATTTTCTAGAACCTGGAGACCCGCGGGTCAGCGAGGATTTAACCAGGATAGTCCAGGAGATTTTGAATCATTATCCTGATCTTGATGGTCTTCAATTTGACTATATTCGTTATCCTGATTTTAATCCGCATTATGGTTACACGAAGTCCAACGTTGAACGATTTCAAAAGGCCAGCGGGGTCAGGAATATTGAGGATGGAAGCCTGGTTTGGAAAAACTGGAAACGTTTCTGTGTTACGGCCATTGTGAGGCGTTTGGGTCAGACGGCACGGTCCCTCAAGCCTCATGTTCGCCTATCGACAACAGGTTGTATGCCCTACATCAGGGCTTATGAGGAGGCCTTTCAGGATTGGGGAGAATGGTTAAACCAGGGGCTTGTTGATTTTGTGACGATCATGGATTATTCTGCGGATGTTAAGGAGTTTGAACGTTGGATAAAGGCCGTGAAAGAGAAGGTCCAGATTTGGGAGAAGGTTAAAATATCTGTAGGCGCGTATAAATTATTGCATACCCCAAAGATTTTTGAGCAGGAATATCAGTTATGTGAAAAGATGGCTTCAAGTTGTGCGGTATTTTACTATGGCAGTGTTCTTCAAAGCCCGGAATTCCAGAGATTTTTAAATCTTGATACAGGGATGACAAATGTCTTTAAGTCCAGAACAAATTAAACGCTACAAAAGGCAGACCGTTTTAAAAGAGATAGGTCCAAAGGGACAAGAGAAGATTTCTGCTTCCAAGGTCCTTATTATTGGTGTTGGCGGGATCGGTTCTCCTGCGGCGATGTATTTAGCAGCCGCAGGGGTTGGAACCATTGGTTTGGCTGATGGCGATAAAATAGACATCTCCAATTTACAAAGGCAGATAATCCACTCGACTGATGATATCGGCCGCTTAAAGACGGCTAGTGCAAAAGAGAGGATTGCGGCTATTAATCCTCAAGTCAATGTCCAAACCCATGATGTCTGGGTTGATGCTTCCAATATTGGGGAGATTATAATCGCCTATGATTTTATCATTGATGCCACTGATAATTTTGTGGCGAAGTTTTTGATTAATGACGCGTGTGTCTGTGCCCAAAAGCCTTTTTCTCATGGCGGGGTGATGGCGTTTCAAGCCCAAACCTTGACCTGTGTTCCTGGCACGACGTGTTATCGATGTATTTTTTCCGATCCGCCGCCCCTAGGTTTGATGCCGACCTGTGCTGAGATGGGCGTTTTAGGTTCGGTTGTTGGTATTCTTGGTGCTATCCAAGCCACAGAGGCTTTGAAGTATTTGGCAGATATAAAAGATTTGTTAATAAATTGCCTGCTTATTTTTGATGCTAAAACGATGCATTTTAGGAAGGTTTATTTTAACCGCAATCCTCGATGCGCCGCCTGCGGTAAATAATTGTTTGACTATCGGTTATAACAAGAGTAAAGTTTTCTTGATACTCCAAGTGGTGGCGTAAAAATTAATTTTTTTATTCTAGGAGGAGAACATATATGAAAAAAATTCTTTTCTCTAGTCTGATGGGTCTTTTAGTTATTATTGTTGTAGCGGCAGTTGGTGTAGGTTTTTTTATTGGGCCAATTATCAAGCTGGGAATGGAGCAGGTTGGTCCCGCCATTATACAGACGCCTATTAAGGTGACATCTGTTGATGTCCTGTTATGGGCAGGAAGAATTTCTATTAAGGGCCTGGTTGTTGGAAATCCTTCTGGTTATAAAACACCACACGCTATCAGTGTGGGTGAGGTCAGTGTGGAGGTCCAGCCGTTTTCTGTGTTATCGAAGAAAATTATTGTCAGTTCAGTTCATGTGATATCCCCTGAAATTACTTTTGAAGGAGGGCTTGGCCGAAGTAATTTAAATAAATTAATGGATAATGTTAATGCGAAAAAGCCGGCTGTTGAAACCAATCAAGCGGCGCCTAAAATTGAAATTGATGATTTTTTGATTTCTAAAGCAAAGGTCCATGTCACCTTCACAGGTTTGAGTCAAAAACAAGGGACCCTGCCTTTGCCAGATATCCATCTGACCAATTTAGGTAAAGCCAATGAGGGGATGACGCCGGCAGAGTTGACCAGTGCTATTCTTAAAGCGGTTTTAAAGGACACCCTTGAGGCTGTGGGAAGTTCCGTGAAAACGTTAGGAAAAGACCTGGGTGTTATGGGAAAAGACACGGGGCGAGGTGTTAGCCAAGGTGTCCATGAGATGGTCAATGGACTCAGCGGTTTATTTAAGTAACCCTCTTTTACTTTAAATACTTGAGAGTTTTTGAGTGATATGGTATCTTTATGAGCGTATTTTCAAGTTATTGAATCTCTCTTAAGGTACAGGTAATGAAAGTTGTTAGATTTTATCAAAAGATGACGGTGGTGTTAGTATGGCTCTTGTCTTTCCTGATTTTTTCAAACTTTTCTTTCGCAGCTAAAGAAAAGCAAGATAAAGATGAGTGGTCTTCACGGGTCCGATTTCAAGATATTGTGGCCAAGGCAAAATCTTTATCAAAGAAGCCTTTTCAAGAAGCGGGTCAGGATTTGCCTGATGCCTTGAAGAAAATGACCTATGATCCATGGCGTTCCATTCGTTTTAAGCCTCAGAATAGTCTTTGGAAAAACGAACGTTTTTCACTCCAATTCTTTCATTTAGGTTTTCTTTATCAACGCCCTGTTATAGTTAATTATATTGACCAAAATGGTACGCATCAGATTCCCTTTTCAACAAGTTTGTTTGACTACGCGCATCCAGAAATCAAATCGCATTTGACCAAGGATTTAGGCTTTGCTGGTTTTCGTCTCCATTATCCTTTGAATGTCTCCAATTATGCGGACGAGTTAGCGGTATTTTTAGGGGCAAGTTATTTCCGGGCCCTTGGACGAGGTCAACTTTATGGAATGTCTGCCCGTGGTCTTGCCATTAATACAGCACAGGAAGATGGAGAGGAGTTTCCTGTATTCCGGGAATTTTGGGTTGTCCATCCCAAGATACGGGCCAAGAAGATTAGGATATATGCCCTTCTTGACAGTAATAGTGTGACGGGTGCGTATGAGTTTTTAATTGAGCCTGGCGATGAGACCAAGATGAAGGTCAATAGTGTATTATTTTTCCGTAAGCATGTCAGTAAGATGGGAATAGCTCCATTAAATTCGATGTTTTTATATGGCAAAAATTCAGGTTTTAAGCCAGACAATGATTTTAGACCAGAGGTCCATGATTCTGACGGACTTTTGGTTCATGATCATTCAGGTGAATGGATTTGGCATCCATTAGTCAATCCATCCCGTCTTTTGGTCAATGCGTTTGGTGGAGGAGTGCCTAAAGGGTTTGGTTTAACGCAGAGGGACATTAATTTTGACCATTATCAAGATTTGGAGGCCCGGTATGATTTAAGGCCCAGCGTATGGGTCGAGCCTAAGGGCAATTGGGGGGCTGGGCATGTGGAGTTAGTCCAAATCCCTATGGATAGTGACTATAATGATAATATTGTGGCGTATTGGGCCCCAGAACAGGCCTTTGAGCCAGGCCAGTCAGTTAAATATGCGTATACGTTAAGCTGGTATTGGGCCCGGCATGATCGTTCGCCTGAAGGGCTTGTGAATGCCACCAGGATTGTCAAAAAAGCAGATGAATTGATGTTTGTGTTGGATTTTACCGGCGATATTTTCAAGAAGGAATTAAAAGACACAACACCGTCTGCAGATATTTGGATTGGTAATGGGGCGCACTTAAGCGATAGGCAGCTTTTTAAAAATACGGTCACGAATGGTTGGCGTTTGGTTCTTCATGTTCATGTAGAGCCTGTTAAGCTCAACGCTTTTGGTCTGCCCCCGCAAAAGTCCGCGACAGAATTCAGGGTCTTTTTAAAAGATAAAAATTCTCCTGTAACAGAAACATGGAGTTATACCCTTCTTCCATGATTAATTCTCATCGACAACCGCCTTTGCATCGCAGTTCGATGTCGCATCGTCCATTTGTCCCGCCTATTTTATCAAAAGCTCAGCGAAGGCTCGTTTTTGTCTTGGCCTTGCGCCGCGGTGTTTTCTTTATTTTAGTTGCAGCGTCCATGTATGTTGCGGGGATGTCGTTTGCGACCATTCTCAGTGCTGATGGTTCTTCGCCTTTGACCCGGACGATCATTGGAATTTTTATCTGTTTATTTGGATGGCTTTCCTTCAATTTTTGGACCATTGTTTTTGGTTTTATAACGGCTTTGCGCAAGGTTGATAATGAACTTCCTCTGCCTCATGAGATAAAGTCCATCAGTCCTCAAACCAGGACTGCTATTATCATGCCGGTGTATAACGAAGAGATGTCGCGTATTTATTCAGCCCTGAGGGCTACCTATCAGTCTCTGGAGGAAACAGGGCAATTGGCACAGTTTGATTTTTTTATTTTAAGCGATTCTGTTGATAATCATTCGATCCTTATGGAAGAAACAGCGTGGATGGATCTCTGCCGTGATGTGAACGGATTTGGCAAGATTTTTTACCGGCGCCGCAAGGTCCGTTTACATAAGAAAAGTGGTAATGTGAGTGATTTTTGCAGGCGCTGGGGCAGCGAATATAAATACATGATTATTTTTGATGCGGACAGTCTGATGGAAGGTGAGCTTCTGGTGCGTATGGTCAATGTGATGGAGGAGAGGGCGGATATTGGTATTTTACAAACAGCGCCTATGGCGGTTAATCAGGTGACCCTTGTCTCGCGTCTCCAGCAATTTGCAAGCCATGTGTACGGGCCTCTTTTTTTTGCAGGTCTTCGTTTTTGGCAGATGGATGAATCTGGTTATTGGGGCCATAATGCCATTGTCCGAATGGAGCCATTCATGAAATATTGCGCCTTACCTCATTTTTCAGGTAGGCCGCCCTTTGGTGGAGAAATTTTAAGCCATGATTTTGTGGAGGCGGCCCTGATGCGGCGCGCGGGATGGGGGGTTTGGCTTGCCTATGAATTGGAAGGCAGTTATGAGGAGTTACCGCCGAGCCTTTTTGAGGAATTAGAGCGGGACAAGCGTTGGTGTCAGGGTAATATCCAGCATTTAAGACTTATGTTTATGAAAGGGGCCCGTTTTGGGCATAGGCTGTTGTTTTTAAACGGCAATCTTTTTTATTTTTCTTCATTTTTGTTGTTATTATTGTTGGGTTTAATGACCGCTTATGCGGTAGGACGGTTTTTTCATACGGTGGTGTATTTTTCAGGAGAAAGGGTCTTGTTTCCTCATTGGCCAGTGCTTTATTCAGAACTATCTATTCGGCTTTTAATGGTCACGTTTGCGTTTCTTTTGATACCTAAATTATTAAGTGTTCTTTTGATTATTATTTCGCCCTCAAAGGTGGTTCGGTTTGGAGGGGGGATACGTCTTTGTTTGAGTGTTATTATAGAGAGTATTTTTTCCATGATTTTAGCGCCGTTACGGATGATTTTTCATGCCTGGTATGTGGTGCTTAATTTGGTTATGCCCAGGCTTGCCTGGAAACCGCAGGTGCGTCATGCCAAAAAGACATCATTTGCCCAGGCTTTTGGGGCGTACTGGTTGAGTATGCTAGGGGCTCTTCTTTGGGCGATGATAGCTTATGCGGTGAATAAGACCTTATTTTGGTGGGTGTCTATGATGGTCTTGCCGCTTGTTTTTGCGGTCCCTATTTCTGTCTTGTTTAGTTTACCTTCGTTAGGAATGTTCTTTCGCAAATGCGGCCTATTGTTAACCCCGCCTGAAACCCAACCATCCAGGGTTTTAAGCCTCTATCATAGCCGGACCGCTTCTGCGTGAGGCTTTAGAATTTTGGTGACAAAGAATTTTGGTGACACACGACGTAACCTAAATTATAATTAAAAAATTCCTCCCCCAGGATAAGCAAAGAAAACATCGAATTGAATTCCCCCAATAAAAGAGGGACTATGGCCAGAATAGCTCGTGTTGAAGCCATCAATTATCCGCACCATGTGATTCAAAGAGGTAATCGAAGACAAAGAGTATTTATAAAGCCTGATGACAAGGGGAAATACTTAAATATTTTGGAATTACAGTCGAGATTATTTGGTTTAGAAATTTGGGCCTATTGCTTAATGGATAATCACGTGCATTTGGTTGTAGTCCCGAAGCAGGAGGGCAGTTTAAGGCAAGCCATAAGTGAGACTCATCGGCTTTATACGCGAATGATTAATTTTCGAGAAGGGTGGAGGGGTTATTTATGGGAAGGTCGATTTAAGAGTACGCCTTTAGATGAAGGGTATCTGTATGCTGCTGTGCGATATGTGGAGAGAAATCCTGTAAGGGCAAAGATTGTTGAAAAGGCAGAGGACTATCAATGGTCAAGTGCTTTAGCGCATATAAAAGGGGAAAGAAACGGACTGTTAACTAAATTTTATTTAGAAGAAGGAATCAAGGATTGGAATCAATATTTAAAAAAACAGGAAGATGAAAACAAGTTAAAGTGTCTAAGAAGACATACGGCAACAGGCAGGCCGTTGGGAGAAGAAAGGTTTATGGAGAAACTTGAAAATGATTTTGGAAGGGTGCTGAAGAAATTGAAGCCAGGACCAAAGAAGAATTAAGGTTACGTCGTGTGTCACCGAATTTTGGGATAATTGCGCGTGGCTGTGGGCCAGCGGTTGTTTTAGATCAATAAAGTTCCAAAATTCTGAATTCTGGTGACAGGAATTCTGGGGAATTCTGGTGTGGAATTCTGGGGAATTCTGGTGACGAATTCTGGTGCGGAATTCTGGTGAGAATTCTGGTGACAAACGGAGAATTCTGGTGACACACAACGTAACCTAAATTATAATTAAAAAACTCTTCCCTCAGGATAAGCAAGAAAAAGCTCGAATTGAATTCCCCAATAAAAAAGTGGCTATGGCCAGAATAGCTCGTGTTGAAGCTATCAATTATCCGCACCATATTTTTACTGGACAGATGTGCGGCAACAGGCAGGCCGTTGGGAGAAGCATGAATTCTGGTGAAGAATTCTGGTGACATACAACGTAACCTTAATTATAATTAAAAAATTATTCCCCCGGGATAAGCAAAGAAAATATTGAATTCTCCAATAAAAGAGGGCCTTCTCCCGAAAAAGTGGACACAACGGAAAATTACGGTAACGCACAGCTTAATTTCTAGATTTTATAATTATTAAAAAGTCTGATGATCGGTATAGAGGGCAAAATGGAGAATATGATGAGCCAATATTGGTTTAAACCTAAAAAATATGGTTGGGGCGTATTTCCCGTATCTTGGCAAGGGGCGCTTGCGTTATTGATTCTTGTCCTATTAATTTTAACTTCTGCTTATCTTAATGGACTGTTTGAAAACAGTCAGATTACCAAAGCATATTTGCGGTTTGGTTTAGATGTTATCATCATGTCATCTTTATTTTGTCTTATGGTCAGTGATAAAACTGAAGGTGGTGTCAAGTGGCGCTGGGGAAATGAAAAAGATTAGTCCAGTCTGCTGGCAGCTAACTATATTGAGACCTGCGTTTTATTTTATCCTGTTGTTTCTAGCAGGATGTTGCCCTGTTACTCCCCATGTTTTAGAGGAACTTGAAGCGCCGGTTAACCAAGCTATTGTTGTCCATCCATTGAATAAAAATTCTACTCAAGCTACACTCAGCACCTGGCAAAGAAAGGGTTTTATCTGGCGACGTTTACTATTGATTAGTGCGGTGATTGGTAAAAACGGCTTGAGCTTAGTTGGACAGAAAAAAGAAGGGGATGGTAAAACGCCCCAAGGCGTATATCCTCTAGGGCCAGCTTTTGGTTATGCCCCGGCTATAAATACGGGCCTTTCATACCGCCAGGCAGGCCCAAATGATTTTTGGGTAGATGATAAGAATTCACGGCAATATAATCAATGGGTCAGCGGTATGCCTGATGCAAAATCTTTTGAAAGGATGAGACGCCCTGACGGTCTTTATCAGTACGGGATTGTTATCGGTTATAATAGGAATCCTGTCATCCCTGGTGCTGGGAGCGCCATTTTTATGCATGTCTGGCGCAGGTACAATAGTCCTACCTCTGGCTGTGTGGCGGTCAATCAGAGATACCTGCGTAAAATCTTACGGTGGTTAAACCAGAAAGACCAGCCTGTCATATTTTTGCAATAATCATCCACTAGCTTTCAGGAGATGTCATTTTTCCCTATATGTTATAATTTTCTCTTTTCCCTTTGGCCTTCTTAAGGTATAATTAACATCTTTTGAAAAAGGGGTTTATTAGGTTCTTAGGTTCGGGACGTAGCGCAGCTGGATTAGCGCACTTGAATGGGGTTCAAGAGGTCGGTTCTCAAAAAGATGCTTTAGGCGTAACACAATTCCCAAGACTATGAAGAAGCGCTCAGGCTGTGTGAATAAAGTGCGAACGCAGCCCAATGTCTTGGAATTCCGACAGGAAAACGTCACAGTTCCTTTTTAAGCGTCCTTGACATTAAATCAGAGACAACTTTACTAG
>JADFXW010000063.1 GCA_015233375.1 Candidatus Omnitrophota bacterium
GGCATATATCAATTTCGTATTAAAAGTGGAAACTTAAGAGATTGTATGAGTTCTCTAGTATTTAAGGCATTGTTTAAAGGTGAGTCTGGGCTTCCTATTGATTATTCTTGTATTTATGCCCCAGGTCTTAAGCCCAGCGCAACCCCTGGCAGTGCAGCCATGGCGAATATTTCATCAGTTGCTCCTACTGGTGGTATCGACTTAAGCCAGCAGGATAAAGCCATGCGTGTGGAGAAAGACGCTAATGGAGGGGTCAAGGTGTATGTGGATCCTGCCTTGATTGCGGCTGTTGAGCGTGCCGGGGTGTTGCATGAAGTAGATCCCGTGATTGTGGGCTGGAAACCTGTTGATATACGGGTTGTGCTTGGGGTTTGATGTCTTTGAGAGTGGACGAGATGAAATTATTATATTTGCAGCGTATTTTTTGTTGTGGTAAAATTTTTTCATGCCAACCATATTGGAAATTCTTGGGTGGAGGTTATTCTTTTATGCTAATGAAAATGATGAACCTATCCATATTCATGCAAGAAAAGCGGGGATGGAATGTAAGTATTGGATTGATATAAAAGGATTTGATATTGGCGAGGCCTATTCCTTTGGTTTAAAAGAAAAAGACAAAGGGCAAATTCGTAGAATTATTTTTGATCATTTTGATTATATCGTAAAGCGATGGAATGAATTTGAGAGGAACAAATAAATGAAACCAATCCATAAGATTCAAAAAATAGATTTTTCAGGTTCTCAAATGAATCTGAAGGTGGATGGTAAGGAAGTTGTTGTTAATTTAATCAAAATTTCTTCAAAGCTTTTAAGAGCATCAAAAAAAGAACGTGAGACATATGAAATTTCCCCTTCTGGTTATGGCATCCATTGGCCCTTGATTGACGAAGACCTGTCTGTTGATTCTTTTTTAGGGATTAAACGTTCCCATTCGGCTATTGCCCCTGTGTCCCAACATGGCTGAAATTAAAAAATTGTAATATTTCCCATCTCTGATATAATTATTCCTTCTTATTTATTAACAACTGGTTACGTGATATGAGAATTGCTTTATTTTCGTGGGAAGCGGTGCATTCCATATTTGTGGGCGGGATTGGCGTCCATGTGACTGATTTAGCCTGCGCCATGGAGCGCAAAGGCCATGAGGTCCATGTGTTTACGCGCATGGCCAAGCGTGATCATGCCCAGTATGAGTGCGTCCATGGTGTTCATTACCACCGTTGTCCTTATGTGGGCAGTTCAGATTTCTTGGAAGAGGTGGCTCAAATGTGCCGTTCCTTTGTGGACACCTTCTTTAAGACGGAAAATCATGTGGGGCCTTTTGATGTTCTCCACGGTCATGACTGGCTCACAGCCCAGGCCTTGGAATGGATAAATAAGGCCAAACGCCACAGGAGTGTTTTTACCATCCACTCCACCGAATATGGCCGCTGCGGGAATAATTTTTATGGAGGCCAGTCTGAACGTATCCGTCATCTCGAATGGCTTGGCACGTATTGCAGTGATAGGGTCATCAGTGTCTCGAATACCTTAAAACAAGAGGCCATGTGGCTTTACAGCATCCCTGAAGAAAAGGCGGATGTTGTTTATAACGGGGTACGTTGCTCTGATTTTGATGGTTGGATAGACCCAGGCGTAGTCAGGCGTCAGTATGATATTGGCCCCATGGACCCCATGGTTTTGGCGGCAGGCCGTCTGGTTTATCAAAAGGGGCCGGATTTGCTCATCAGTGCCATTCCACATGTGTTAAATTATTATCCGAACGCTAAATTTGTTTTTGCAGGCGATGGAGAAATGAGGCATGAGGTCGAACAACAGGCCCAGAGGACAGGGGTTTCTCATGCCACCCGTTTTGTCGGAAAACGCAACTCAGCGGCCTTAAGAGATCTGTTTAAAGCTACTGATTGCGTCTGTGTGCCAAGCCGTAATGAGCCTTTTGGGATTGTCATCCTGGAAGCCTGGAGTGCTGGAAAACCTGTCGTGGCCACTGTTAATGGAGGCCCGAATGAATTTGTTTGGCATGATGTTAATGGCTTAAAGATTCAAGATAATCCGGAATCTATTGCCTGGGGGATTGGGACCATATTCCAGGATTTTGATCATGCCCGATGGATGGGACATAACGGCCGAATGACGGTCGAGACCACTTTTTCATGGGATGTTATTGCTGATGAAACACTGGATGTGTATTGTGAACCTTAAAGGTTAATTATGCCGCAAACTGATTTTGATTTAAGAACGCTGCCGCCATTACCAGGGCATACCCACTGCGTCCTTATTCCCAGGGATCCAGAGGTGGTTTATGCTTATTGGCATTGTAATGAGGATGATATTAACCGTACGCGTCAACAAATAGAGCCTCAAGGCCAGGATGTCCAATTAGTCCTGCGTGTTTATGATTTAAATACCAATAATTCCAAGGACATTGATATTGGCCTTTTAGACAAGGCTAAGCACATTTTTGTGGGTGCGGATAACGCGGATTATTGTGCCCAGATAGGGCTTCGTTCCAGCGACGGGAATTTTTCGTCATTAACAAGGTCGAATACGGTCCATACTCCCCCTAAAGGGCCTTCAAGCCGCAATGATTTAATATGGCAGGACATTAAATTTAATCAAGCCTCTTTACCGTATCTTAAAGAAAGTCTTGGGGACCAAGAGCTATTGGGGCCTAAGGCCACGAAAAAGCGTCCAAGGGTTTATCAGTTAAGCTTGCAGGATATTCGTAATTATTATCGGGATCTTTTTAGCCGCATGTCCCGTAAATCAAGGCGCAGGCTTTTAAAATCCAGGCTTTTGTCCATGGAAGACATTGTGAAAGGTCTTCCCCGAGGAGTTTCATGGCAAAAGGCGCGTCCTATCATGAGCATGCCGGATCTGATTAAGGACATTCATCCAGGTTCATCAGCTGGTTCTTATGAAAATAAGGGAGCTTCAGAACGCCTGACAGCGCCAGGTTTGGTCTCAAGCGAAGGGCGGTTGAATAAACGAGAGTTCTTTTTTGAGGTTTGGACTGAATTGATTGTCCACGGAAGAACAGAACCAGGGGCCAGGCTTGTGATTAATGACCAGGGCATTGGGCTTAATCCTGACGGCACCTTCTCATTGCGTTACGCCCTGGCTGATGGCCAAATCCCGTTGAAATTTATCGCTCAATCTCCTGATGGTGTCGAAGAGCGTCATATCAATACGCAGGTTGAGCGAGAAAAAACCATCAGCTTTCCTAAAATGTTAAAGGGCCCTCATGGCTAAACAGGTAAAAGGATATTTGGCGCTTGTGCTTCATGCGCATTTGCCTTTTGTCCGCCATCCAGAAGAAGTCTTTTTTTTGGAAGAAAACTGGTTGTTCGAGGCTATTACAGAAACCTATATTCCTTTGTTAGGTGTCTTTGAATCCTTGGTTCGAGACGGTGTTGATTTTCGTTTGACGATGTCGATAAGCCCTACCCTGGCGGCCATGTTTACAGATCCGCTTTTACAAGACCGTTATCTTCGTCATATCAATAAACTCATTGAGTTAGCACAAAAAGAATTGAACCGAACCTTGCATGATCCTCAATATCATGGCCTGGCCTTGATGTATTACAACCGTTTCATGGAAGCGCGTGATGTTTTTGGGAATCGTTATGGGAAAAACCTTATCAACGGCTTTAAAAAATTCCAGGATTTAGGACATCTGGAGATTATTGCCTGTTGTGCCACCCACGGATTTTTGCCGAATTTGAATATCAATGAGTCATCGGTCAAGGCTCAGGTGGAGATTGGTGTTGAGGAATACCGTCATCATTTTGGTGCAGACCCTCGAGGAATTTGGCTTCCTGAATGTGGTTTTTATCCAGGTTTAGACCAGGTCCTTTCGGAGAATAAGATCCAATATTTTTTCTGTGATTCTCATGGGATCATGAACGCGGATCCTCAGCCTCAATATGGCGTTTATGCGCCGGTATATACCCCAAGCTCAGTGGCGGCCTTTGGACGTGACTGGGAGTCTTCCAAGCAGGTCTGGAGTGCCAGGGAAGGTTATCCCGGGGATTTTGATTATAGAGAGTATTATCGTGATATCGGTTTTTCCCTCGATTTTGATTACATCAAGCCCTACATCCATCCCGACGGCACGAGGATCAACACCGGTATCAAGTATTGGCGAATCACAGGAGAAACAGAAAACAAAGAAATCTATGACCCTCAACGGGCCCGGGCCAAGGCCTTAAGTCACGCCGGGGAGTTTATACGCAAACGGGAAGAACAAGTGGAACAGCTGTTGGCCCAAATGGACAGGCCTCCGATTATTGTCGCCCCTTATGACGCGGAATTATTTGGCCATTGGTGGTTTGAAGGGCCTCAGTGGATAGATTTTGTGGCCAGGAAAATTTTTTATGACACCCTCAAAATAAAAGGTAACCGTCTGGTGAAGTGGATCATTCAATGGTTCATTGTAGGTCAACCATTCACAATTCGGCTCATGCCGATACGCGCGCAGTTCATTCCTGGGATATATCTTAAAAAAACCATCCTCAGAGATACCGATAGATATACCATGAAAAAAATCCTGTTTTTGCAAAGCATGAGCTGTACAAAATGGCAGCGTTAATAAAAAAACCGCACACATTATTCCCGCAGTCCTGACTGTCATTCCCGCGAAAGCGGGAATCCAGAACAAAAAAGGTTGTATTTTTACTGGATTCCCGCTTTCGCGGGAATGACAATAGAAAAAACGAGAATGACAAAAATCACAAATATATCTAACAATCCTCATATTCCACTTGTTTTTCAAGTCCCAAATGCCTTTCTTAAATTTTCTTCCATCTGGTTTAAACTTTTAGCGATTAACGGATATGTGTTTTCTATCTTTTTCGCTGCTGTCTTTAATAATTGGATTCTTGTTTTAAGCCTGTCCTTGTTGGGGTCCATAAATATTGACTCAACGTCTTTATTGGATTTTGGGTCTTGCCATTTATTATCCAATTCTTGAGCCCATTGGCTCAAGGTTTGAGAAATTTCCGGGTCAGAGTCTTCAAGCGCTGCAGCAGCATCATTTAAGAGGATGATTTGTTCCTGCGATTTTAAATCCTTGGCCCATGATACTCCTGGAAAAGATCCAAGAATAAAAACAAAGCTGATGAATACCAAAAAAGAGGGGTATAAAACTCTCATACCTATCTCTTACTCCAATACGTAGAGAAAGCCCTGGCTGTTGACAATATCTGACGGTAAATATTTAACCAGCTTTTGACGGATAAGCCTGTTTAATTCCGTCGTGCTGCCAGGCTTATTCTTGCTGCTGCCTCCAAACTGCAAATACGCCATATTCAAACAAACCATGCTATAAAGCCATTCCTTTTTCTTCTTGTCCCTTACATCAATCTCGCGCACAATGTCTGCGTAGGTCTGGGCCATGGCTTCTTTCATCTGCAGGCTAACTTCGGGGTGCCTGTTTTTTTCTATTTCATGAATGGTGTCTGATAAAGACTTTTTGTCGACCCCTTCCAATATTGTTTTGACAGCCCTCACACGTTCGATTTGTAAAGACGTCAAATGCCGCCCATAGCCTTCGGCAAAGGTATTGGCTGTTGTGCCTACAACACAAAGAAGTAATAAAAATAATTTCTTAAATAACATCTAACGACTTGTCCTCTTTTTCCACAGAGAGGATGGGATCTAAGGTCAAATCCTTCTTAAGGAATAAAATACCTAAAGGCGGGATAGTTAAGGATAAGGAAAATGGTTTGCCATGGGAAGGTTTGGCCAACGACTCTTGTCCTCCTTGATTGCCTTGGTTGCTGCCGCCATACACAGCAGCATCAGAATTTAAAACCTCCTGCCAATACCCCTCATAAGGGATACCAATAGTATAATTTTTCCAGGTCATAGGCGTGAAATTGCATACCGCCAAAATCAGGCTCTTTTGGTCTGCGGATTTACGCAAAAAGCTGATGATACTTTTTTGGTAATCGCTAAAATCAACATACTCAAAACCATCTGATGAAAAGTCCCTTTCATAAAGCGCTGGTTCTTGACGATAATAATGATTTAAATCCTTGACCCATTTTTGAACACCCTGATGAGGAGCATATTGCAAAAGATGCCATTCAATACTATGCTCAAAATTCCATTCAGCCCATTGGGCAAACTCAGAGCCCATAAAATGAAGCTTCTTGCCCGGATGGGCATACATGTACCCTAACAAAAGCCTTAAATTCGCCAGTTTCTGCCACTGGTCCCCTGGCATCTTGCCTGCTAAAGAACCTTTCCCATGAGTCACCTCATCATGTGAAAGCGACATTAAAAAATTTTCAGAAAAAGTATATAAAAATGAAAAGGTCAATTCATTATGATGATATTTGCGATAAACAGGATCCTTGGACATATAAACCAAGGTGTCATGCATCCATCCCATGTTCCACTTCATGCCAAAACCCAAACCTCCTGTGTGTGTCGGCCTTGATACCCCGCTCCACGCGGTGGACTCCTCTGCAATCATTTGCGTATCCGGGAAATTAGCATAAATGGTTTCATTCAATGTCTTTAAGAAATGAATCGCTTCCAAGTTCTCACGGCCGCCATACTGGTTAGGTATCCATCCATCGCCCCTTGAATAATCCAAATAAAGCATGGAAGCCACCCCATCCACCCTCAAGCCATCCGCGTGATATTTGTCGAGCCAAAACATGGCTGATGAAATCAAGAATTCCCTGATCTCATGACGGCCATAATTAAAAATAGAACTTTTCCAATCTGGATGATAGCCTTTACGCGGGTCTGCGTGTTCAAAAAGATGGGTCCCATCAAAATAAACAAGGCCATGGCCATCCGTCGGGAAATGAGAAGGCACCCAGTCTAAAATAACACCAATTCCAGCTTGATGAAGGGAGTCTACCAAATGCATAAAATCTTGAGGAGTCCCGAAACGGCTGGTTGGTGAGAAATAACCCAAGGTTTGATATCCCCAAGACCCGTAAAACGGATATTCCATGACCGGCAAGAATTCAACATGGGTATACCCCATTTCAGTCAAATATTTAGGGAGTTCAACAGCCAATTCCAGGTAAGTCAATGGACGATGTTTCTCGCCAGGCACCCTTTTCCATGAACCAATATGCATTTCGTAAATAGAAAACGGCGCATCCAAGGCATTCTTTTTATGCCGCTCTTTCATCCATTGAGTATCTTTCCATTGATAGTCAAGATCCCAAACAATGGATCCAAAATGAGGGGCCACTTCATTAAAGGAAGCAAATGGGTCTTGTTTTTCTACCTGATAAAACCCAACGCTTGAGGTGATCAAATATTTATACACCTCACCTTTAGCAAGCCCCGGAATAAAACCTTCCCAGATACCAGACCCTTGTGAAGAACAAGACAGAGGGTTGGCATTGCGTTGCCATTGATTAAAATTACCAACAACACAAACACTTTTGGCGTTAGGCGCCCAAACAGCAAAATAGACGCCCGACTCACCGTTGACTGTCATTAAACGGGCCCCTAATTTTTCATAGAGCCTAAAGTGCTTGCCCTCTTTAAAAAGATAATGGTCTGTATCAGAAATAAAGGGAACCATAGGTTTTACAATCGTGTCATTCATGAAAGAAAATTATACAATAATTTTAACTCTTTTGTTGTTTGATTGTGTTTTTATTTTTTTCTTTCCAATCCTGGCCAAATCGATTAAGCCAGTCTTGACGAGCCCATTCAATGCCCACATCATGACAAGCCTTCTGACTCTCACACCATTTATGCTTTTCTATTTCCTCAAGCACTTCAGGAATTTTTAACAAACATGAAAGGTCCTTATCTGAACATGTTTGAGGCCTGGCCTCTTTCTTTTCTTGACCAGGGGTCCTGACATTAATCGGTTTTTGAATATCCTGCAGTGAAACAAAGGTCTTGGACTTATCGAGGATTTCTATCCCTCTGCGGCAGATTTCCGCAGCATAATCCGTCCAGATGCCCTGGCCCCAATAACGAAAACAGCTGGTTTGCGATAAAAGTAAATACAAAAGGGCTTCCTTATACTGACGAGAATTCTTATCAGCATCTGGCGTATCGAATTTTTCATGAAACTTCACACTTAACTGATTCATCGGATCCAGCACGTGTTCATAGCCCTTGACCCAGTTGCGATCCGAAGTCCAGGACCCTTTATCCAAATTAAAAGAAGAGTCCTGTTTCTTTATTTCCTCAATGGCCTTGTCCGCGGCTTTTTCTTCAAACTTCTTTATCTTCGCCCATATCTTATGTTGAGAAATGGGTTCAACAGGCGTGTAATCCGAAGGATTAAGACCTGACTCCTCAAGAAATTCAAGATATTCAGAACCATTCAAGGCCACGGTCCCTTGAGTGGAAAGGCCCTGGGTCACTTGGATAAACATCGGCGGGAATTCATTCATCATGACCCCGCCATTTTCACCATCTCCAATTTGATACACAAATGGAGGGGTTGATTGACCCGCATATTCCCGTCTATCAAGCCCTTTGGCTTCAAACACAGGCTGCATTTGGGCCACGAGCTTGGTATCAGAACCTTGGGTCTTGACAAGCACGGTAATCTCCTGGATTTGTCCTAAAGAATTTTTGGCAACCAATTTATGCGGCAGATGTGGATTACGGATAGGGCTCCCATTAAGATTTTCAATGGTGTGTTCCTGGACCATCAACCATTCATAACCACATTCTTTTAAGGCCTTCACGTACTCATAACAAACATCAGGATGAATGGGCAAATGCATCTCCGGCGCCGAAAACCCTTTGAGACGTTCTTCAGCGGCTTTACCAAAAATAGACGCAAAATGACTCCTGAAAGCCAGCATATGAAGCTTCATGTCAGGAACCGGGGTTGAGCTGGCCACGGCATGCGACCACATGGTCCCTAACCATTCAACGTATGGAGAATATTTTGGATCGCAGGTGATTTTCTTTAAATTTTCAAGGGCCTCTCCGCCGTTGATTTGGCGTAAGCCCCACAAA
>JADFXW010000064.1 GCA_015233375.1 Candidatus Omnitrophota bacterium
GTATTTTTGGGTTATATTCTTAAACCAGGTGTTAAATTTCTCAAAAAATCGAGCGAAAATCCCTGTGTGTTTTTCATGGGGCTTTAACAAAATCGACGCTAACGCTGGAGATAAACTTAAGGCATTAAACGCGGAAATCAACACCGCAATAGCCACGGTAAGGGCAAACTGCCTGTTTAAGCTGCCTTGAATCCCTTGCATCAGGGCGACCGGAATAAACACTGATGAAAGGACCAAGGCAATCCCAATGACCGGCCCTGACACCTCACCCATGGCTTTCAATGACGCGTCCTTCGGGCTCATCCCTTCTTCAATATGGCGCTGGATGGCCTCCACCACCACAATAGCATCATCCACCACCAGGCCAATGGCGAGCACTATCCCAAAAAGGGACAAGGTATTGACAGAAAAATGTAAAAACGGGAAGAACGCAAAGGTCCCAATCAAGGAAACAGGAATGGCGATTATAGGAATAAGTGTTGCGCTCCAATTCGGTCGAAGACGTGACACTACCAGGGTCACTAAAATCATGGCCGCCAAAAGCGTCTTTAAAATCTCCTTAATCCCCTCCGTAATCGGTAAGGTGGTATCAAGACCAATTGTATAATCAAGATCTGGCGGGAAGCCCTGTTTAAGACGGGCCATCGCCTTCTTGACGCCATTAGACACCTCTATGGCATTAGCGCCAGGGGTTTGAAAAACAGCAATGTTACACGCTGGCTGCCCCTTATACCTTGCGATTTGACCGTAACTTAAAGCCCCTAGTTCCAAACGGGCCACATCTTTAAGATAGACCAGGGAACCGTCTGGATTAGCACGTACAATAATTTTTGAAAAATCTTCAGGAGTTATCAAGGTCCCTTGCGCCCTTAAGGTATATGTCTTTTCTATTCCCTTGGGGGCGGGCTGAGTACCAAGCTGCCCCACAGGATTGACTGTATTTTGTTGGGCCACCGAATTAATGACATCCCCAACCGTTAATCCAAGCTTGGCTAATACCTGCGGCTTGACCCAGATACGCATAGAATAATTACCCGCGCCAAAAATAACCACTTCACCCACCCCTTTGACGCGATAGAGTGTATCAATGATATTAATATTGGCGTAATTAGCTAAAAACAAGGACCTGCGCGTATGGTTTGGTGAAAATAAAGGGATTATCATCAACGGGAAACCTGTTGATTTGCGGAAAGATAAGCCGTATTTATTCACATCAGTCGGGAAATTGGGCTGGGCCTGGGCCAGGCGGTTTTGCACATTGACCTGGTCAATATTAGGATCACTGTCCACATTAAAGGTCACAACCTCCTGCAAGGAGCCGTCATTCGCATTCGTTGAAACCATATAAAGCATGTTTTCAACACCATTCATGGACTGCTCAAGAGGGGTGGCCACCGACTGCTCCACGCTGATGGCATCAGCGCCTGTATAGGTGGTCCTTATAAAAATCTGTGTTGGCAGAATTTGAGGAAATTGGGCCAGGGGCAAAATCCACAAGGCAACTAAACCCCCTATCACGGTCAAAATAGCAATGACCATGGCCACTATAGGACGATTTATAAAAAATTTAAACATAAAATAATTTGCCTCTTAAAATTTAAAACGGGAAAATCATACAAGGATGAAGGGAGGGTTATTCTGAAAATATAATAGCCCTCCCTTCATCCCACACACATAGAGAAACTGACCCACTCAAAACCACAAAAACCACAATTTTTACTTTTCTTTCGGCCAATTAATAACGGTAGTATTAACCACAGCCCCGTCTTTTACATTCTGCAAGCCTTCTGTCACCACGCGATCATGGGGCATTAAGCCCTCATCAATGACCCACATGGTGCCAACCTTTTCAGAGGCCTTAACTTGTTTAATGCTGACCTTATTATCATGACCCACAACAGCGACCTGGTCTGATCCTTGAATTTCTATCACCGCCCTCTGAGGCACAAGAATGGAGTTCTTTTTGATGTTCATAGCAACCCTGATACGGCCAAACTGACCCGGCCTTAAGACATTTCCCGGATTAGGGAATAACACCGCGACTAATATCGTGCCTGTGCCTGGATTAATCTGGCGATCCGCAAAAATAAAATGACCCCTCGAGTGATAGGTTTCTTGATTGCTTAAAACCAACACGGGTGCCAGATCCTGGTCTTCTGGGGCATGGATATAACGAAAATATTCAGCTTCGGTCATGGAAACATATGCCTTAATGGGATCCAGTTGAGAAACAGTGGTCAATAAAGTATTAGGGTCTACCAAATTTCCCATTTGGACCTGGGCAATACCCGCTATCCCGTCAATCAAAGACCTGACCTTGGTAAATTCTAAATTCAATTGGGCCTGGTCCACATCGGCACGTGCAGAAAGGACCCTTGCCTTGGCTCCAAGCTTGGCCTGGGATTCATCATCCAATTGGCTCTGAGCAATGGCCTTGTCTTTGGCCAACGGTGTGTCCCTGATAACATCCATGGTCGCCTTACCCAACTCGGCACGGGCCTGGGCCAGCTGGCCTTGGGCCTTTTCAAGAAGAGCTTTAAAAGGCCTTTCATCAATCTGAAAAAGGACGTCTCCTTTATGGACCAATGACCCTTCTTGATACAACTGGCTGACAAGATACCCTGAAACCTGGGGTTTGATATTCGCATTCACATAACCGTCTAAGGTCACGATCCATTCACTATAAATAGGCACATCTTGTTGAATCACAGGCGTTACCTCCACATTCATAGGAGGCGGCACAAAAGGCGTAGCCTGCTGTTTTTGACATCCAGCACCTAATAAAATTAAAGTAATCACCAATAATCGTTTCATTTCCTATTCCTCACTACTGTCGACTTCAATGGCATCTATATCTATAACCCTGTCTTTGGCCGGGCTTGATGGGGTCCATTGAGAAAGCCATTGGCTATATACTCTCATGCCATGGGTGAATCCCATCCATAATAATAGATGGGCGGCAATATACCAAGCCCCTTTAAATAACACCCCTGCAAAAGCAATAGGGGCCAAGAACTTAAAGGCAAAAATAAACAAGATGCCCCAAAAACCAAAGGCCTTGATCACAATATAAAGGGACAAAAGCCATGTCGCTGCCCCTAACGCATACGACATCCTCAAGGAATACAGAGCCAACAAAGGTTTCATGCCTTTTCGGGCTGTCCATGGAAGAATGCCGAATACAAAAATCACAATCAGCAAATAGGAAAAGAGAATCAACAGAGGCAAAAACAATTGAATAATATTCGTCAGCCCCCAAAAAAAAGCAGCTAACAACACAAGCGTACCTGCTATTCCAAGGAGCAGGCCCATCAAACCTTTATTTTCTGAATACACTGCAATCATTTTAACCAGCGCCTATCCACCAACCTGCCAAAAAGACTAAAAGACCACCGACAATCACCTGAAACGCCGCAGATAAAAAGGGCGTATCCATATAACGCCATCGGATAATCGAAATAATAAATAATTCAACAACCACCACGATAATCGCAATGGTCATCGCTAAATGGAAATCTGGAAACAAAAAGGGCACGGTATGCCCAATACCGCCTAAGGCCGTCATAAGCCCGCAAACAACACCACGCAGCCATGGCGTGCCCCGGCCGCTGATTTTTCCATCATCGGACAAGGCTTCTGCAAAACCCATGCTGATACCCGCACCCACGGACGCCGCAAGCCCGACCTTGAAGGTTTGAACGGTATTACTGGTTGCAAAAGCCGCCGCAAAAATAGGGGCCAAGGTGGACACTGAGCCGTCCATAAGTCCGGCCAGGGCAGGCTGCACAAAACGCAGCACAAAAAGTTTGCGCGCCACTGTTTCCTCAATGCCTACTTCCCCTTCAGCAGCCTGCTTCTCATTGATATCCGAGGCTATTGTCCCGTGACGCTGTTCTTCTTGAGCCAGATCTCCTAAAAGTTTTTTAATGGAGGCATCCTTGGCCTTTTGAGAAGCTGCTTCATAAAACTTGCGTGCCCCAAATTCCATGATAGCCGCTTGTTCCCGGGCCTTTTCAGGACGGAATGTCCCCACTAAAGGCGGGAGTCGGCGAATCATAAAGCCACTCACATCCTGGCGTCGGACAAGAGGAATATATTCACCAAATTTCTTTTGGAATAAGGTTATCAAACGATGCCGATGTCCTGATTCTTCGTCAGCCATGCTGTCGAACAGTTTGGCCGTGGCAGGAAAATCTGTTCGAAATTGATGAGCAAAATCACGATAAATGCGGCCATCCTCTTCTTCAGCGCCTATGGCCAGGGCTAGTAATTGAGGTTCATCAAGATCGTCAAAACGCATGCGTCTCCCCTTTCCTTATAAACCTAACGTATAAAACAAAAATGCAATGGATGAGGCTAATAAGCAATAAATACCAAACCAATACCAACGGCCCTTCTCTAACCAATAAGACAGCCACTGAAGAGCTACAAGGCCTGAGACAAAACTTAAAACCATGCCCAAGAGTCCAGGCAAGAATAAACCTGCAATATCTTTACCGTGGTGCATAGACACATGTTCTGCCTTTAATAATCTTAACATTTCCCTTAATAGGACAGGTGGTGTCAAGATAACAGCCAGAGCAAAACTGAAATCTTCAACCTGTTTTTTTTCAACACCTAAAATAAGTCCTGTTGATATCGTTGCTCCAGAACGAGAAAAACCGCGGAAAGGCAGACAAAAGCCCTGGATAATGCCAATGATACCGGCCTGCTTCAAGGTCAACGAGCCCTTGGTCTTGTCTTGATATTCCTTATACCCCGCCCAAATAATTAAAAGCCCAGCTGCGGCAAGGGCGATGGAAATCCATAACAAATTACCAAACAACAGCTCCACTTGAGCGTGCTCAACTTTTCTTAATATAACCTTTTCTATAAAGACTTTCAAGAATAAAGCAACAAGGCCTGTGCCCACCGTGGCCATGGCTAAAAACTTTGCTGTTTCTATCCCTATAGGACGTGAAGGAAAAAAGTTAGATTTCCAGGAATTCCAAAAGAAAACAATCACGGCTAGCATCGTACCGGTATGCAGCATGACCAAAAGAAAGGTCATCTGGGGCGATGTGGGGTCTAGCCCCATCAGTTTTTCAGCAAGAATGACATGGGCAGAGCTTGAAACCGGCAAAAGTTCACACGCGCCCTGGATAACCGCCAGAAGCAAAATTTGATAAATCGTGACCATCGGGCCTCCTAGCAATAGAATTAATAATTCCTGTTGTTTGATCATAAGGCAAAATAGAACATTCATGCCGTTGATGTGCTGTCTCTCCCGCATAAACAAGATAGCTCAAATTGGTTTTGTTTAATCTTTTCCAATAATCAAGATTATCAAAACAACTGCTATTGATCGTACGGCCTGATTTAATCTCCAAAGGAATAGCCTCCATCCCCTTTTCCATAACACAATCAATCTCATGGCCGGTTTTATCCCGCCAAAAATAAAGCCTTGGACGACGCCCATGGTGGTAATATTGTTTCATTAATTCAGAGACGATCAATGTCTCAAAAATCTGGCCTTTAAGAGGGTGTACATCCAACACGGCGTCATTTTGTATATCTAATAAATAGGACAATAAACCAGTATCGTAGAAATAAATTTTAGGGCTTTTGACCAGACGTTTATTAAAATTACGATGATACACAGCCAGCAAAAAAACAATAAAGCTGGCTTCTAAAATTGATACCCACCCTTTAACCGTATTTGCCGATACCCCTAAGTCATTAGCAATGCTGGCATAATTTAAAATAGTACCGCTGCGTGCCGCCACCAGTTTCATAAATCGCTGGAATATCATCAAATCACTGACCTGTTTCATGGCGCGCACATCACGCTCAAGATAGGTGTTTACATAATTCCCATACCATTTGTAAGCATTTAATTTTTGAGCATAAACTTTTGGGTAAGCGCCCGCACGTATCAACTCATCGAGTGAGGAAGGAAAGACTTTGGCTTTTTTTAACTCATCAAAACCAAGTGGCAATAAATGATAAATAGCAGCACGACCGGCCAAAGATTGTGAAACAGCTTCCAAAAGCAAAAAATGATGTGAGCCAGTCAAAATATAATGACCATTCTTCTTTAATTTATCCGCAGAAACCTGAATATAGGAAAAGATGTCCGGCGCTTTGTGAGCTTCATCAATAATAACACCATCGGGATATTGTCCCAAAAAACCCCTGGGATCATCTATAGCAAACCGCCTATTCTGGGGTTCTTCCAAATTAACGTAAGCTTTTTTAGCAAAAGCCATTTGCGCAAGAGTCGTCTTGCCTGACTGGCGCGGTCCTGTAATGGTAATCACCGGATATTCTTTAGCGGCCAGCTGGACCTCTTTTAGTAAGTCGCGATTAAACATATAAAAAGCATACCATGCCATAGCCAAAACTGCAATACAATTTCATATTTGTCCATATAATATATAATGGCTCACGGCTTTTCAAGAAATTCTTGGAGACTTTCTAACGAATGCCAGCCCGTCACTATCGGCTTAAACCCTCCGGCCTCTTTTATAGCCGCAAGCTGGGGGCGGTTGAATTGAAGTTTAATGCCTGGGCCGGAATGCTGAACTTCCAGGGGCGTTTGCGGGGCGGTTAAATCGATACCGCCTGTGCTACTCATTGCAAAATCTTCTTTCAAATCCATGAGATAATTTCGTATATTAAAAGCTAAACTTCGGCCAAGATCATAATCATTGCTTTGTACGTGAATTGTAATCGAATCAGCTTCACTAACGCCTAGATTGACAATTTGTGATATAGTGTAATCTCCTTCAACAGGTTCAACACGTTTCCCATCTTTCTCAAAAATTACCCTACATTCTGGATGAACTTTTAAAATTCTAGAAATTAACTTAGCCGCCACTCTGAAATGTAAGCCTCCTCCATGATTTACTTTCATAATCATCGTATATTCATTTAATTCCAATCTCTGGCTATCACTAATTATCAAATGTCTTTCGTTGACCCCTTTTCTTAACTGATATTTAATATTTTCTTGGGAGGACAACGCATAATATTTGTTAAATAATTGTTGAGCCTCCTCCTCTGTAGGAGCTAAAGCTATTAATCTGCCTATATACATTTCAATCATATTATTATTCTGAGCCCAACTTTTTATTAAGTTATAATATGCTTTAGCATTAGGACTACGACATAGTAAATCAGCCACTCGCAGCTGAAGATACGAATCCCCTAATTGATGCCTCAGAATATGACTAAACGTTTCAACCCCCCTAGATTTAATTTCGTCAAAAGCTGCAAGCGCTTCAGCATGGTATCCGTTACCTCCGGCATTATCAATAAACCAAATCAAATGTTCTAACGAGTATCCCCCCATCATCGCTTGGTCCCTATATATTCCCAAAGTCATTAACTCAGGCCTATGCGTATAGATTTCATTAACCCAAGAATAATAAGGTCCATGGAGATGCGTATTTTTTCTATCACGATTCAAATGGGAATCTCGGCTAGCTATCTTGTCCGCTGCAACAGTTTGAGCATGGTCCTTGCTCCAATCAAATTCATCCGGATTGATTCCAATTTTTGAAAAATCGATATTTATTGATTCCCATGATAACACATCAGAAACGCTAAAGACCCGACCAAGATTCACATAAAACGCTTTATTTTTTATAATGACTTGAATCGCTTCTTGCATTTTTCTTATCAAATGCCATAAAGATAAGGCCTCTCCTGAATCTCCAGCCAAGACTTTCTCATTATATTTCTTTATTAAATGGGAATACAAACGCAGGAATTTATATAGAGACAGACTTGTAAAATGCCCCCAAACAAGTTCTCCAAAGATTTCAAACAATTCCAAATGCACCAATAAAAAAAATAAATTATCACCACCTTTCAGTTGAATTATCCGCTCTCGCAATAATGAAATGTCCCCTGTTTGATAACTTTGAATCAAAGCCTTCATCATCTCTCCTGTTTTGTCTGTATTCAGTATCATTTTCAAAAACATCAGTCGATCTAAATACAAACTTTCTTCTCCTCCATGTCCTCCCATAATTTTATCAGTTATTAATTCAGTCACCGCTTCGTTCAAATAATTAGCTTGAAGAAATCCCGGAAAAAGCACATGAATAGCCTCATGAACCATAATCCACTTTGTCAATGCTGGATTATCAAGAACTCTCTCATCTACCGCAAATTTATGTAATGCCCGAAAAGATCGGCCCAGTTCTTCATTGAGAGGTTTTTTTACAACCACAATATCATCAGGACTGAACTCTTGAAATTGTAAATTCGGAAAATGGGACTTTAATGTTTGATTAAGCCAAGGCACCAATTCCCTGGCTTTCACTGACTTTTCTGAACGATTCGATACATCAAAAAGTATTGGCGCAAATACTAAATTACTCGGAATCTTGTTTTCGACCATCTCAAGGCCTTCAAACCAGGCTGTCGCTTGGCCTATTCTATCTCCTTGTTCAAACTGCATATGCTGTCTAATTTCTTCTTGAAGAAATGTTTCAGTCTTCAAGCTATCAAACATTTCTTTTGCCTTCTTTAAATAATCTTCCACACGCATGGCCGAATTCTTTGTCCCTAATTGAACTCTATATCCTTCGATCATGGGGTTTTGTAAAGATGGCATGGCCATATTAAAATAAATGGTCTTCCCATCCCCAATGGGGGCTGTATCCAGAACCACTGACATTGCTTTACTAGTTCTAAGAGGTCTGTTCTCATATAAGCCTTCAGGTAACCCGATTTCTTGGGCGTAACGCTTGTCCGCCGC
Organism: Candidatus Omnitrophota bacterium; assembly: GCA_015233375.1. Taxonomy (GTDB): domain Bacteria; phylum Omnitrophota; class Gorgyraeia; order Zapsychrales; family Fredricksoniimonadaceae; genus JABDGZ01. Next base: position 8,750 of record JADFXW010000064.1, read on the forward strand.
TAAAATAGCTGGCCCTGCTTTACCATCATGTATCTGATAAAAAGTGTCACGAAAGCTCTGAAAGCCAGGCGGCCCCATACTGCAGGGGTGTAGCCTTTTTGCCACACTTTGGCGCT
>JADFXW010000065.1:0-495 GCA_015233375.1 Candidatus Omnitrophota bacterium
TTTTTTCCCCAATAAACATCGATGATATAACCAATCGCTTGAAAAGTATAAAAGGAGATGCCAACCGGCACCAAAATGTTTTTGAAGGCAGCGTTGAGCAGTTTAAAAGAAAAAAGGATCCCTATATTAAGAAGAATCCCTACCAACAAAAAACACCTGCGCCGCCTTTGGTCCTTCGTTGCCGCCATCTGAAGACCAACACCATAACAGATGAGTGTTGTTAAGATAATAGACCAAAAAAAATGCAAATTCCAAGAAGCGTAAAATACGTAGCTTACCAAAAGCAGAAAGGCCCAACGCCAGCGCCAGGGAATCAAAAAATAAAACAACACAACCCCTGCGAAAAAAATCAAAAATGCCAATGAATTAAACAACATAGATAAAGCTACCCCTCTATTATCTCAACCAAATGCCCTTGAGGCGACATTAAAAAAACACAACGCTTAAGCCTAAAAACCTCTGAATCAAACCGAGGAAGCTCTTTGTAATTGAGCT
>JADFXW010000065.1:586-8860 GCA_015233375.1 Candidatus Omnitrophota bacterium
GACCTATGGCCCCTGCTGGTTCAATAAGCTCAAGCAGGACCTCTTTTCCCATAGGCAAAAGAACAACATAAACCTTCTGGGAAGCAACAAAGATTTTCTCATGTCTGGTCGTTTCCGTTATAAAAGGCGCATAGAGAAGAATGGCCTTATCAATGCTTTCGACCAAACATCCCACATGATGAAGAGTTAGCATGCCCTTGACCCTTGCCTCTCTTGGATCTTTTGACAGATATCCCCAACATTCGCAAACTGCTGTATCTCAAGCGCGCTAAAACGGATCTTAAACTCTTTCTCGATAGCAAAGATAAGCTGCACATGCGTCAAAGAATCCCAACCCTCCACATCAGAGGCCGTTGTTTCTGATTTCAGGACAATGGCCGGGTCATGGAGCACCTGGTTAAAAATCCCATTCAACTTTTTCAATATCTCGATTTGGTCCACAACAAACCTCCTAACCTTTTTTCTGGGCCAAGGCCGCATACAACGATGATACCTTAAGCTCTTGGGCCCGTGTTGAATCGACATCTTCCGCATAGACATGAATATCTTTGACGATATTCAAACCTGCCTTTAAAATCATATCTTTTATCTCTTGTTCGTTATGAAACAAATAGAGATGATCCTTGGCCGGAGCATTGGCTGGTGCTGTCACGAACAAAAGACCTTGTGGCTTGAGCAAGGCGTTGACCTTCGCTAATATCTTTTTTGGATCCTGGACATGTTCCAAAACCTCGCCAAGGGTGATGAAATCATACTTCTCTGATTCCTGGACATCATGAATATCTGCCTGGATGTACCTTGGCCGCTCGCTTAACGTAAACAGGCGTGCCATGGCCAATGAGCTCGCCGAGATGTCCACCACATCAATGTTGGCCTTCGGAAATATCTTTAACGCCTGCGACAAATAAAGGCCGTGGCCACAACCAATTTCCAAATAATTCTCAACCATAGACTGGAAAGAAGGCAAGGCTTCAATAAAAAAAGAGAAAACAGCGTAATGCTGCCGCCAAAAAAACTGTGACAACAACAACCCCTTCATATAACTATCCATGATATCAGGCTGGTCATAAACATTCTCTTTGACTTCCTCGAAATTCTGATTTGCGTATCTGCCCGTCTCCAGGAACCTCACGTGATCAAGTGTCACTTCTGCCACTAAACGCAAATAACAATCCAGCGCATCAGACAGACCTTGACCTTGTTTTTTAAGAAAAGCCTTATAAGCGCCAAGAAAGTCTGTCAACCTTTCAAAAAAAATCGAATCCTGGGTCTTAAGGTGTTTTTTTATCTTCTTGGCGTGCAAGGGATTTTTTGCCTCAATGCGCGCCACTATCATGTTGAGATCATCTGAATCTAACATTCACACCACCGTTATGTAATGGTTCAAAGGCTTACAGGACGAAACATTCAACATCCATTGAGAACCATCGGTTACAAATCCCGTTTGCTGATACAAACCTTTGACAATCCCATTCTTTGGTGTTGGACAATACTCCCCAACCAAAAGATCAAATCCGTTTTGCCGCGCCAAGTTTGCCATTTCATTCAACATGAGATGTTCAACATTTCTCTGAAATACCCGGCAACTCATTATCCATGTATCGATAAAAAGGGCTGGGTGCATTTTTTTTAAAATCACAAGCCCAATGAGTCCATAGTCGCCAAACTTGTCTTTGAGGCTCACTGTGAAATGCAGGTGATCCTCAGAGTCCTTTAGCCTCTGAATGTCCTGGATCGAATAACGGACCGTGCGCAGATTGAACTGGTTGGAACGCTGGGTCAGCTGTGCTGCCCGTGGCACGACAAAGGTATCCAAAGTGCCAATAACCGCCCTCATCGAAAGATTTTGAAGAAAATCATCCTGATTAATGAATAAAGACCTTGCCTGCTGGCGGCTTGACTCTTCTTGATATTGCTGTGTGCGATCGCGGTCTTCTTGGACATAGGACGAAGTTTCGAAAAGGTTCAGGCCCTGCAGAAACCCTAAATACTCGGATGGATCTTCTGGCATATCAACAACTGTCAGTCCTGGACAGTGGGATTTGACAAGTTGGCGTTCAAAGGTACTATCATCAACGAAAACCATGGCATCAAAGCCGATATTCAACTTTTGGGCAATCAAATGGATATTATCCGGCTTGGCATCCCAGTTTACCATAAACACCACAAAATCTTCCTTCCTTAAGATCATGTCTGGGTGTTTCAAAAATGGTTCTTCGGCAACAGGCAAATCATTCTTGCTACAGACCGCAAGCAGTATCCCACGCTCTTTGAGCTGTTTTACCCACCTCTGCAGATCACTAAAAGCCTTCCCAATCCCAAGGCCTCCTATCTGAATATTTTCCAGGCCTTCGTCTGCAACAACACCTCCCCAAAGAGTGTTATCCAGATCAAGGATAAGACATTTTTTAAAATGGCCCCTTGAGGCCTGGATGATGTCCACGGCGTTTCGGGCGATCACAGAGATCCCATCAAGTGAATACGGCATATGAATGTTGATGTCATTACGAACATCCCACAGCTCTTTAGATCCTCTTGTTTCATTAAGGGCTGCGATATCATTAATGAAAAGATCTGGTATTTGCTGGCTTAATTCCATCAATCCTACATTGATCCGCCTGACCTGATAAAGCCATGAAAGGCGTGTTTTATTGGCATAATTACCAAAAACCCTATCATCAAAACCTGGCATATTGGCCATCACAAGTTTGACTGGCATACGCTTGCTGAGCGCTTCATAAAACATCCGCACCTGTTCGAGAAACCTGTCACTAAAACCAGCCTTATCAGAAAGAGCGCAGGAATAGAATCTTTCTTTCCACTTATCTAATGAGGGAAAAATAAAGACAAACTCTGGTTTAAACTGATAAAGGACTGAGGATGAGTCTAAAATCTCTTGATCAATCTTGTCAAACGCCCCTTCAAAGATATCGAGATCCAAGCCTGCCTCATACCCCCAGGATCTGGTCGCTTTGACCATGTGTTGGGTGGGTATCTCGCCTAAAACCGCGATTTTAACGCGCGCAAGACCGGAAAAATCTTTAGTCAAGTTACCTAATAGTTGATTGTAATCCATCATATAACCCTTCAATATCCTGGACCATCTTCTTTAAGCTAAACCTCTCCCCTATCTTCATTACAGCCTCGCGAGCCATTGCTTCACGTAATGAACAATCTATTCTTAGCTTCAACATCGCCGCAGTTAAGCTCTCCGCGCTTGCAGGCTCAACTAAAAGACCATTGACTCCGTCTTCCACCAGTTCAGCAAGCCCCCCAACCCTTGTGGCAATCACCGGCTTTGTGCAAGCCATGGCCTCTAACACAACCCTTCCCATACCTTCGTTTAAAGAAGGCAAAACAAAAACATCCATGCATTCCATAAAACGGCCAATCTCTTTTTGAAATCCCGTAAAAACAACATGGTTCTCTATCCCTAAAGATCTGGCCTTTTCTTTTAACCTTTGTTCTTGTTCTCCTTTGCCTACTAAAATAAGCCCTGTTTGAGGATATTCGGCCACCACCTTTCCCATGGATTCAATCAAATACGATATACCCTTGATAGCATCCAGACGCGCCACACAGCCAAAAATAAAAAAGTCCTGAGGGATATTATAATTTCTTTTAAATTGTTCTTTTTCAAGGGGGGTATTGAAAGCGGGTTTCCATGAGATATCAATCCCGCTATAAATCGTCACAAACTTGTCCAGCCGCGCTATTTTAAAATCCAAATGTTCTTTTGTCCCCAGATGTGTCAGCGTGATAATCTTATCCGTTATAAGCGCGGTCACTCGCTCCATCCACACAAAAATCGCGGTCTTGATTTTTCCAAAATAGCCATAAAAAATATGACCGTGAGGGGTATGAACAATCCGTTTGACACCTGCCCATTTTGCTGCCCAACGGCCTAGAATCCCGGCTTTTGAAGAATGCGTATGCACGATATCAAAACAATAGCGTTTCATGAAACCATACAATCGAAAAAAAGCCTTGATATCGTGCCACAGATTTATTTCACGCTGTAAATCAAATAAAAACCAATACGCAATTTTTTTTTGTTTAAGGGAACGCTCGATGGAACCATCGGGATCATTCGTACGGCCGCTTATAAGGAAAACCTCAAATCGACTGGGGTCAAGACGGGCAACAGTTTCAATAGTATTCACAGAAGAACCGCCAGGGTCTAAACGCGTGATGATATGAAGGACCTTAATCTTACCCATACTAAAGTAATTTTAAGGCATACAAACCCCGAGGGCAAATATCTTCTCGTAAATTTTTCTAGTAAGCATAATTGATTACGCGTGAGCGGGTCGAAGTCTTGGGCGCGTGGGATGAAGAGAGGGCTATTATGTTTTCTTAAACGGGATATTTTGGCCGTTTGCTTCGGTTTACAATAAATTTTTTCTAAAGCATCCTTAGTATATTTGGAAAAAATTTATTGTAAATCCTCGCAAACTTTTGGCCAAAAATCCCTTATTGTTCCGAAAACATAATAGCCCTCCCTTCATCCTAAGCATGATTTACCCATTCGTGATTTAAAAGAGCTAACGTATTAGGATGAGGTGAATTTGTTTTTTTAAAGCGATTTGGTCATTTTAGCCTAAAATTGGTCATGGACGAGGGAATTTTAGCCCTTCAGGGCTAAAATGGCCAAACATGTTTGAGCCCTTTATTCTGAGAAGAATAAAGGGCGAGTTGTTTGGCCACCGAAGGCCATGACTAATTTTAGGCGTTAAAAAATGACCCATCGCTTTAAAAAAAACAAATTCACCCCCATCCGTCCACTATCAAAGCAAAAGCAGGATCGTTTATGAAACGTTTAGCTGTTATGCCTAGTGATCCTATTGAGGAATATCTAAAAGGCGGATATTCCGAGGCAAGATTACGGGATTATTATAATCCTTGTCATTTTTTTGATGAAGTCTGTCTATTATCGCCCAACGAAAAGGACAGGGAAGAGTGGCTTGGGATGAAGGTTATTCATACACCCGTTTCTGATTTAAAAAGAAGGATTAAGGATTTTAGTATAGACGTGGTCAGGGCTTATGGGGGCAATTGGGCTTGTAGGGCGGCGTGTGAGAACAAATTAAAAGGCGTGCCTGTCGTTGTTTCTGTGCATGATACAAGGATGGACAGGCTTTATGATGCTATTCGCGATGCGGACATGGTGTTTGCTATGTCAGGGGTGGTAAAAGATTTGGTCCTCACTAAATTTAAAAACCGTGATCGAGTTTGGGTCTTGCCTAATCGTGTGGATTTTCAAGTGATGAGGCCGATGCCTGGAGAGGATATAAGCTTGCCGTTTCCTTTTAAGTATAAAATTTTATTTGTTGGGCGTCTCGATGAGGTTAAGAATTTGGATACCTTGATTAAAGCCTTAAATTTTTTAGGCCCTGAATATGGCTTGATGGTCATAGGAACAGGTGATGTGGCTTTATATCAGGATATGGCAAAGAATGAGGGGGTTGGCGGGCAGTGTCTTTTTATAGACAGGGTCAAAAACGAAAATCTCGCGCGATATTACTCCTGGTGCGATTGTGTTTGTGCCCCAAGTCGCCATGAAGCCTTCCCAATGGTTTTGATTGAAGCCTTGGCTTGTGGTGCGGTCTATGTCACCTCAGACATTGCTCCGTTAAGGGAATTTATTAAAGACAAAGAAAATGGTTTATTAGTACGTGAATATGAAAATCCGGCTTTATTAGCGCAAAGCATTCAGAAGGCATGCGAAGACCCGGCATTAAGGGCTTGCTTGAAGGCTCATGCCCGAAAAAGTGTCGAGTGTTTTGAGACCTCCAAGGTGGATGCCCTTGAGGCTGATTATTATCAAAAGATTTTAGAGATGAAAAAGGAGGGCCTTTTTTCTTATGGATTCTAGTTATTTAAAGGCCATAGCATGGATAAAAGCGCATACGCTCGATGAGCGGGGAGTCATGGTGAGTTCCAAACAGCAAGGCCCATACCTTGAAGTGACAGGTTATCTTATCCCCACATTAATCAATGCTCAGGAAATATCCTTGGCGTTTCAATACGCCGAATTTTTATCATATATGCAAAGGCCCAATGGTTCTTTTGTCGGGCCTGATGGAAACGAATATGTTTTTGATTCAGGTCAGGCGTTGCGTGGCCTGGTTGCAGCCTCACAACAATGGGATCAATTTAAAGCCTTTGCTTTAAAATGCGCGGATTATCTGGTGTCTGCCATGTCTCCTGAAGGCCGATGGCCGGTTGATTACAAGGGTGAGATCCCTGAGGCTGTTCATCTTTTTGTTTTACCTGCTTTAGTGGAGGCTTCAGTTGTCTTGAATAAACCGGAATATAAGGATGCGGCCCTCAAAGCCCTTCATTATTATAAAAATCAACCGGATGTGTTGAATAAAAATTGTTTGACGCATTTTTTAGCGTATATCATTGATGGTTTTATAGATATGGGAGAGATTGATTTTGTAAGAGGCCTGGTCAATGAAATTTTTAAGGCGCAGAAATCTGATGGTTCGATCCCTGCTTTTCCTAAAAAGCATTGGGTCTGTTCTGTGGGTTTGGCCCAGTTAGGCATCATTGCCCATAAATTTCAGATGTATGACAAAAGGGATCGCGTGATTGAATATTTAAAACGTCAACAAAACAGCTCAGGTGGATTCTTTGGCAGTTATGGTTTTGGGGCCAGGTATTTCCCTAAAGAAGAAATCAGTTGGGCTAGTAAATTTTTTATCGATCTCATGCATTTGCAACAGGTGAGGCCTTCAAGCGATGTTCAAGTGATTAAATCTTTAGATAATCAAGAATGGCATAAGGTGATGCTTGAGGAAACCATAGACGAACTGGCAGGGCGCATTAAGAAAAACAGTTTTCCTCTTTGGTGTAAGCCTCTTTTGCAGAACACAAAACCAGGTGACTCAGTTCTTGAGTTAGGATCTGGCAGCGGGGAATTATCAGCGGTTTTAAGCCTCTATGGCCGAAAAATATATTTGATGGATTATTCCCCTAAAAGCATTGAATATAGCAAAGCCTTGTTTCTAAAATTAGGATTAGAGGCCCAGTTTTTCGAGGGAGACATCTTAAAAGACCTTCCGTTGTCCTATAATTCCGTGGATTGGGTATTTAGTTCCGGGGTTCTGGAGCATTTTTCAGAAGAAGAGGTTATGTCTATTATGAAGAAATCGGCAAATGCCGCTCGCAGAGGAGTGATGAGCCTTGTGCCTAACAGCCAAAGTCTTTTTTACAGGATCGGTAAATATGCGAAGGAAAAATCAGGTCAATGGCCCTATGGCAAAGAGACCCCCTTATTGACCATGAAACCGTATTTTGAAGCAGCTCTTTTAACAAATATCCAGGAATTTTCAATAGGGACCTATCACGCGCTTAAATTTTTTGGCAAAGACCAAAAAGCAATCAGGGCATATTTAGATTCACTGACCCCTGCAGAATTAAAACAACATAACCAAGGATACCTTCTGTTTACCTATGGAGAAAAGAACACAAAAGGGGACAGTCCCCAAAATGGGGACAGGTTGAAAACCGCGCATAAACATGATATCTGAAAATTCACATAAGGTCAGCATTGTACTGCCCACTTTTAATGGGGCTCGGTATATTCAAGAATCGATTGCAAGCTGCCTTAATCAAACTTTTAAGAATTTTGAACTGATTGTTATTGATGATGGTTCAACAGACAATACTCTTGAAAAAGTTAAATTTTTTAAAGACGATCGTCTTAAATTTATTGGATTGCCAACCAATCAAGGACATATCGCGGCCTTAAATAAGGGTTTTTCTTTAGCAACAGGAGATTTATTAACCTGGACCTCTGACGATAATTATTACGCGCGTAATGCTCTTGGTGAGATGGTGGATGTCTTGGATACGAATAAGGGTGTTGATTTTGTTTATACCAAATACCAGGTCATTGACTCTGAAGGCGAACCTTTAAGGATTGGTCGATTTGAAGACCCTGATTATTTGGATGTGGACAATTGTATTGGGGGTTGTTTTTTATATCGGCGAAAAGTCTATGAAACCATCGGTGATTTTAATCCAGAAGCTTTCCTGGCAGAGGATTATGAATATTGGCTAAGGGTCAGGCAAAAATTTCATATGAAGAAATTGGATAAGGTCCTTTATTTTTACCGGGTTCACGAGAAGAGTTTAACAGGCCTGCATCGGGAAGAGAAGGTGCAAGAACAGGTCCAGAAGATAAGGGACAAGTTTGTCCCTAAATGGAAAAGGCTTTTAATGAAAATTATTTCACGCAAGTTTGCTATAAGGGTTAGAAGTTGT
>JADFXW010000066.1 GCA_015233375.1 Candidatus Omnitrophota bacterium
CGAATAGCTGTTTGAGCATCCGTCAAATGAGCATCAGCTATCTTCGCCAAAGCCTCGCCATTCGACGGATTAATAGCATCAAAATACCCATCGCCAGAAGCTTTAACCAATTGACCGTCTATTAATAAATCAAATTGTTGCATATCTATAAACCCTACTCCACCCTCACCTGCGTCCACAACTGAAAAATACGGCTACAAGGCGCATACCATTTCGAGATACGCGCAAAATCACCTCGCAAATTCATCTTCTTTTGGGTTGTGGCCACAAAGGGGTCAATTTCACGGTTAAACACAGCCCGCCAAATAGCCTCATTGGCCGTGATTAAAAATTCCGCTTTTTCATCTTTGCCAACAGATGTGATACGTCCATTTTCAAATTTAAAACTAAAAATATCCCCAGTCTCCTGCATACAAACCGCTAAATCCATGTTCATGGCTGTTTTCTTGCCCAACTCTTGCATCTGACCGTCACTATTAACAATGCGGACAATTTCATCAATCTGCTCTTGAGAAAATAATTTATATTTCTTCTCAGAAGCAAAAGGGGACAGTCCCCTTTTTAGGGACAGGTCTTCTTGACCTGTCCCCAAAATGGGGACTGTCCCCTTCTGGTATCCCCCTGCAATCACATCCATCTTAATCTGCTCTTCCAACTCCTGGATCAGCACAAACGCCCTAAACAAATCCGGAGCCATGGCCACAACGCCGTGATTCCGTAAAGCAACAATACTATTATTTTTTAACTCCTTAATCACAGGCGCCACCTCTGTGACAGACGGAGTTGTTTGCTCAATGGATTTAACCTCACCTAAATAAAACTTCGCTTCAAATGTTTTAGGGAGAAAAGAAGGATGAGCCAAAAAATATCCATTCGTATACGTCGAATGTGTATGCACCACCGCGCCAACCTGCGGAAAATTTTTATAAATCTCCAAATGCATGGGCTTTTCGCTAGATGATTTTCCTTCACCTATCACTTCCCCAGCCATATTAAGAAGCACCACATCTTGAGACGCAAGCCTGCCTAAACAAGTACCTGTCCCTGTAATAAGGATGGTATTGGCATCAACCCGCACGCTTAAATTCCCATTAAAACCCGTAACAAGCCCCTTGTCCCAAAGCAGCCGTCCTGTTTCAATCAATTTTTCTTTAAGTTCTTGTGTGTTATTCATAATTTTTTAAAATATTCAACCCCCACCCACTCAACCAAAGGCGCATACCCGCAAGCCCCGTCTGGCGCTATCCTTTCTCCTTCAAAAGATAAAATAGACTGCGGATCCCCTAAAAACCTAGTCCTTCTTTCTGCCTGCACTAATTTTAACGGGACCTTATGTTTCCGGGCCAACACCGCCAATATCAAAGCCCCACTATCACATAAAGCACCCGTCGTGTCCGCATATTGGCAAGCGATATAAATCTCCTTGACCATGCCTTTAAAAAACAGAAAACCTGGCATATTATCGCAAATAACCGTCGGTGTAATTCCTTTTTTTAAAAAAAGACCAGACATCACACGTCCAGCTTCTAAACCAGGCCTTCCCTCACAAATAAATACGCTTGCCTCATGAGCTAAGATAAGCTTATCCAAAGCCTCAGGAGTTAATACCCCATGAAATAAAATAATAGATTTAGAGTCCTGCATTAATTCCTATCGCTTTCGTAATCAGTTCATGAGGCACCACATCAAACCCGGGATAAAACCCTTTGACACCATCCCCAAAAACTTTTTTACCATTAAAAACCAAAAGCTCATTCTCATCCCTGATTTCAATAGGCATATCTTTTCCTGAAGCCACGCCACGGGACGGCTGGGTCAAAACAATCAATGGAAGTCCAAATTTATGAGCCAAAACAGCAATTTGATACGACCCAATTTTATTCGCAATATCTCCATTGGCTGCAGAACGATCAGAGCCAATAATCACCTTATTGACCATGCCTTCAGCCATCAATGACGCAACCGCGTTATCCGCAACCAAGGTCACCGGCACCCCTGCTTTTTGCAATTCCCAAACAGTAAACTTCGAACCCTGCATATATGGCCTTGTCTCCGTCGCAAAAAATTTAACCAGCTTCCCCTTTTCCATAACAATACTTGCCGCCATAGCCAATTCACCACTGACATTACAATGGGTCAATATAGAATCTCCATCATTAATACTATCCGCAATTTCATTAACCCTCTGTAAACGCCTGGCCCTGATGCCAGCCAGAAACCCCTGAACTGTTTTTAAAACCGCGCCTCGAACATCAGCCCCATCCACAGACGCCTTTTGAGCTGCCTTGACCACAATCCCAGTCACCTCCGCAAACGGAAAGGTAGGCCGTGAGTTATTGAGTTGACATGCCACCTCTTCAAGGTGTTTCACCAAATCCCCTTGATGACCACCTAACTCTAACAAAAAAGTATTAAGCACCACTAAAAACTGGCCAAAGGCGCGGGTTTTCATCTTCCTGATGACATCAACAGCCTCATCAACATTCTTCACACACACATATTCCAATTGATCTGGAATCAACGTTTCATCGAGGACATAAAGAACATCCTCTTTAATGTATGCGGGCCAAAAAAGCGGTGATTCAAACATAATTTCCTATTTCCCCTCTAACTGCTTGACTAATTCCAAGGCCATTTGAATAAGCATGCTTTCAGCCATGTAATAACAGGGATTCATAAAACCCATTTCTCCAGTGATTAAATTATCTGACACCGCCAAAATAGAAACAGCGGGTATCTTATAAACCTGGGCGATGGTCAAAAAAGGAGCGCTGACCATATCCACCGCAATAGCGCCTTGGTCGATGACCTTATTGACGATTTCTTTAGTTTCCTTCAAAATAGCATCTGTAGACCACACCTTGCCTTCATGCACGTTTGCACCTGCCCCGGAAGCTAAATTTTTAGCAATGCCTGTTAACTTTTGATTCAACGCCGCATCAGGAACAGTGACGAATTTATCATCCACATAATAAGGAGAAACCCCATCCCCGCGCACGCAACCTGTAGTAACAATAAAATCCCCAATTTTTATATCTTGACGCAAAGCACCACAGCTTCCGATACGGATTAAAACTTTAGCTTGAGCAGAACATAATATTTCCGTCGTGATGGCAGTATCCGCCGCAAAGCGTCCGCCGTTAATGGCCGTGACACGGATACCATTCATAGTACCGGTAAACATGTTATATTCCATAAACGAAAAATTCTTGACCGGGTTTTCCATCTTCTTGACCAAACTATCCAAACGCTCCCGAGGCCCTGGAACAATCGCATAAGACCCAATATCCTGAGGCCTTAACTGCACCATCCCCATTAAATCCTTACCACTTAAATGCACATCCCTGGTCATCCTATCCATATTAGACATATTCTAAACCCTTTCATTACTATCCAGATTGTCGTAGGGGCCGACCTCGTGTCGGCCCGCACTCTCTCACCCATTGTCATTCCCTTAGACAAGCGGGAATCCAGAACTCAACTCTTCCTTTTTCAACGTTTCTTTATCAATCTTCCCAATCCTGTTTTTAGGCAGTGAAGATCTAATTTCTATAATATGCGGCACCTTAAAATTAGCCAGATGATCCTTGACAAAATATTTAATTTCTAAAGGATTAAGGATACCCCCATCCTTTAATACCACAAAAGCCTTGAGAGCCTCCCCGCGCATATTATCCGCAACTCCAATGACCGCAGCCTCAAGCACCGCCTCATGTTTACATAAAGCCGCCTCCACTTCCGGCGCATAAACAATTTGGCCTGCCACCTTAATCATTTCTTTTTTACGTCCAACAATATATAAAAATCCATCCTTGTCAAAGCGCCCCAAATCACCGGTATGAAACCATCCCCCGCGTTTAGCTAATTGGGTCGCTTCAGGGTCCTTATAATACTCCTGCATCACCACCCAACCTTTAATCACAATCTCACCCACAGAGCCCATTGGCAAAACCTTGTCCTCATCATCAACAATATGAATCTCACAATTAGGTGCAGCCTTACCCACACTTTCAATACACGGATTATCTAAAGGTGTAACCGTGTTAGGCGGGCACGTTTCAGTCATGCCCCAGCCATTAAGGAGCTTTGCCCCAGGACAATATTTATGGAAACGCGCCAAAATATCAGGCGAATTAGGCGCCCCAAAAACAACCACCCAACGCAAAGACGACAAATTAAACTGATCAATATTTTTAACAGTTAAGATAGCCGTATACATGGGCGGCACAATATGAAAACAAGTCACCTGATAACGCTCTACATCCTTTAAAAACTCCAGCGGATGAAAACGGTCCATCAAAACAAGGCTAATCCCGAAAATAATACAGTTTTGGATATATATAAAGCCACCGATATGACTTAACGGAATCGCGCAAAGCTTCACATCACGATCAGATAAATCCACAAAATGTTTCATAGCCAAAGGCGAACCTTCAAGATGCTTATAATTAAGCAAAATTCCTTTAGGCTGGCCAGTGGTTCCAGAGGTATACATGATAAGGGCAGGGTCTGTTTCCAACACGTTCGAAGGCGAAAATCCAGCATGATTAAATAGGCCCCCAAAATCAGGCCCTAAAAAAATAATCGATTTTAAGGAAGGTACATTTTTTTGGATTTCATGCCAGTCCACTTCTGTTTTTTGAAGGGCGATCACCAATTGAGCTTCCGCGTGAGATAAACAGGACGTCAACTCATCACTTTTTAACATAAAATCTAAAGGGATAACAACAGCCCCTAATATAAAGGAAGCAAGATAACTATAGACATATTCAGGACAATTAGGCAAATACAAGGCAATTTTAGTACCCTTCTTTATTCCCTTATCCTGTAAACCGCGGGCCAGAGCAAAGATATCAGCCTTAAGCTGACTAAAACTAATCTCCTTCTCTTTAAATATAATCGCAGGCTTTTGACCAAAACGCTCTGCAGACTCTTCTAAAATCTCATAAATACTTGCCATAGTATAAATAACGCCCCTTTATAGATTACCAACACGAGTTCACTATATTAGTAAAATTTTACTAGGAAGATTTTAATATAGGAATGAGATATGTCAAGAAATCTTAAATCAACACACTTTCTTCCATAGGCCGTGCCTGGTCAAATCTGATATCAATCTTAAAGCCGTCTAAAACATCCGCATAACCTTGCCATGCATAATCTTCCATAGACCAAGAGCCGTGCCCCAAACCTTTTTGCACCTTCAAAACACTTCCTGTAGAACCTAAATCAATACCGCCTGGTGTGGTCATGGCCATGTCTTCAACCTTAGGCAAACCACATTGGGCTGTGATATCCCCATCTGGTAACGGCGTTTTTTGTATCATCATCCTCATTATCCATGCCTGAGCCACTGGTATTCTGGCAGGGTCATCCTTGATACGGACATAATAAAGGCCTTGTCCCTTAAAAGCCTGTACCCATTGAGCACCTTCTCCATATCCTATCGCAATAACCTTAATCCCTGCCCTTCGGTATTCGTCTAACAACTGCTGAAAGTCAGGTCTTGGCTTGTATATCCTAGCTCCTTTGTCATCTGTTGTTTGTTCAATAGCTGAATCTGCACCATCAGTCTCAACCACAATATATTTTGTCTTTGCATTTCTGGCACGGGATAAGGCAGACAATTCTTGCAGCTTTATTCTCATCGCTCCAAGCAAATCATTTCCTCCATGACCTATACGCTCTGCCATGCCTTTTAATAACCCTTCAACACCCTCTTGGCCTAAACGCATCTGGCTGCCATCCAAATCAAACACGGTTTGCACTTTGTCGTGATCGAAAAATGAAATATCATACATCAATTTAGAATTAAGACATACCAGACGCCATAAATTAAAGCCAGTCACCCCTAAACCATATCCTATGGCTTCCCTATCGTTATACCTGGAGGCACTGGCATCCACAAGATACATACCTACCACATCCTCTGCCCTTTCCGCTTGAAGGCGCTCTATAAAACATCTGGACATCCCTAAAAACCATTGCAATACAGATATTTCCATCCCTCGTTCTGACAAACTATAAATAATCCGCTTTTGCGCCTGTATCGCGTCAAACATCATCTGATAAAGTTCTTCGGCAGCCTCAAGCCCTTTTTGCAGGCTTGCATTCTCCTTACCCTTACCTTGCATGGGACCAGAAACAGACCTCATTTTGCTCTGAAGCTCTTCCTCAAACCTGGAAAGATCATCCATTAAATTTTGTTTATCATTCCATTCATTCGAACCTTCTCCAAAAGACCCGCTCTTGACTCCTTGTTGTTTCAATGCTTGTTGCATCCGCTGTTCATAAAGTTTGCTTTTTAATGGCTCTATAGCTGAAGTTTTTATGTTATTACTCGGCCTGGACGCACGATGAGATGACACCGCTGAAAGCTCCATCATCATAGGGTCTCCCCAACCTCCTAAATCTAATAACACCCATTCCTTTGTTGTGGGCAATTGGATTTCAACCCAGGCATGGATTTCACTGACCACAACCCTTGCCTCTATTCCAAGCCCTTGGGCCATTCGCATAAACACATACGCCGCATGTCGGCACACACCACCACGCTTCTGGGCAAATGAAGTCACCAAGTCTCGAAACATATGGCCTGTATCCGTTATCCCTCCCTGCACAGGAATCCCGCTTGTTAAAAAAGTCACTAATTTGTCCAATACGTCTTTAAAACTATGCTCTTGACCCAATTCCATTTGCCCCATCGCCCATCGCACCTCTACAGGAATATCTTTAGGATACGTAAACGAAACATCATCTGTCAATTCCCAATGCCGATACACACGACTCACCCCCACTCGATAACGCACCTGGCATACACCAATATCCTTATCTGCCTTAATATAATAATTATCCGCGCTATCCTTCCCTATCTGGACTTCAACAAAATCCCCTTGACTGTCACGGACCTCCAATTTTTCAAATACCATGCCCGCCCCTGCCGATGGTAGAGGCCGCCAAATATTCTGGATATTCATCTGATACGAACCCTCATACACCTCCATCGTGTCTGGACTTATCACATGACCAGGTTGAAGTAAAACTGGTTCTATATGCCTATTAGTGATTCCAAAAGACTCGCTTCTCTCATCATAACTGTCATAACTGGCATGACGCGTATACGGGTATAAATCAGGGTCAAAAACTCCATGCGCTTGTTTTTGATGCTCCCCTTGGGATACCTGTGGCATATCTGGAATATGAGGAATATATGGCCCAATCTTATCCTCTTGGGCTATCGGCTCGATTTCTCGTAAAGGCAACGCTCTTTCTTCAGGCCTTAAGCTCATCTTTTCTGGCGATGTTGAAACAGCCTGACGCGGTATAAGTTGATGCGCCTCATCTTCCTGAATCCAGGTCTCCCATGCTCCTAAATGAGTATCCATCCGTAATACAGGTGAATAATAATCAGCTTCCAGCGCCATACCCCTTGGCTTCTTTGCATCTTCTTTAGAAGCCTTAACCAGGGATTCATCTGTTCCTATAGGGTGCGGAATACCCCAGAAACTCGCGACAATCTGACGCTGTTCAACAATACTGGGTGGTAACATCTGGATTCTCACAGACCTCTCTTCAAATCGCTGGTCTACTTCCTGACGCAATGCGAAATAATCCGCATTCCGTGTGGCCATAATAACCACTCCTTTACCTGTCTGAAAAGGCCTTTCTTCGGGGAATACAGGCTGTATCCATTCCTCTTGCCTTAATAGAGGCTCCAGCACATAAAGCATCCAGGGCGCTATATTCACCTCATCAAAATCAATGACCACATTACCTTCTTTGACCTTCTCATAAAATTCACGCAGCTTCTTGGACGCCTCGCCATCCTGGATAACCACATCAATAGTCATGTCTGATATACGGCTTTTGACATGGCTCTGATATTTATAAAATCTCTTGCCTGTCATCGTTGCATAAAGCTCACCTATACTTGTCTTTAAAAGACCTGGCGCTCCTTCCAGAAAAAGGACCTGACCCGTTTGTTCACATCGCGCAAATAAAGAGAGTATCTCTATGACCTGATGAGTATAAAGAACAGGGAAAGAATCCTGGACCTGCTTTAAAGTAAGCCTTCCTTCATTATTTAAATCCACTCCTCCTGCACTTACCAAAACCCCATCTTCCTGGCCATTATCAGTCACAATATCATGATTTATCGCAGGCAATGCTCCAAGCCCTAACGCGCTTTTTAAAATATCTTGAAATTTCAGCCTGTCCTTATCATCTAACAGAACCCGTATTAACCGGTTTGACTCGTGAGCAATTACCTGATTTGCATGCCCCTCTGAAGCGGTATCTATACCTCTTTGCCTGTCTTCTAACAAGGCCTGTTGCACAAACTTGCCTAACGCGTACATGTATAACGGGCCTATCTTATAGCCCCTGAATTTTGACCATGATTCATGCTGCTGATAAGCCCTTAAAGCCATATACACCTTCATCAATCCCTCACTTATATGAGGGCTTAACCCCATACGCTTAAACTCATGCAACATCTCAACAACCTCATTCCCTTTTTCGTCTTTTACGGATTCACCATAATCGTTAGAAACACCTAACTCAATAAATCTACTAAACGCTGCAGATGAAAAACTCGAGGCTTGATGCAAAGGCAGTTCCATCACCAGATGCACCTGTTTAGGTTTAAAATAACGGGTCACCACTCCCTTTTCATCGGTGATATCGATATATCCATCTTCCAATAACCCGTTTAAGGCTGTTCTTATGTCTTCAGGCCATTGGTCTACATTACGCACCCATATAATCGTCGGCTTACCCTTATATTCCT
>JADFXW010000067.1:0-8246 GCA_015233375.1 Candidatus Omnitrophota bacterium
TTCTGATAAAGCTTCTTTAAAGGCCACTGCCTTGGCCGCGATGATATGCATCAAAGGCCCGCCTTGAATTCCTGGAAAAATCGCACTATCAATTTTTTTGGCGAATTCTGCCTTACATATAATCATTCCCCCGCGAGGCCCTCGTAAGGTCTTATGGGTCGTGGTGGTCACAAAATGAGCATACGGCACAGGATTAGGATGTAATCCCGCGGCAACCAGGCCCGCAAAATGGGCCATGTCCACCATCAAATAAGAGCCTATCTTGTCGGCAATCTCACGATAACGCTTAAAATCTAAAATCCTTGAATATGCGGAATAACCCGCCACAATCATCTTGGGTTTATACTCCATGGCCCTTTGGGCCAGCTCATCCATATCGATGACTTCTGTTTTCTCATCAACCTTATACGAGACAAAATGATATAATCTCCCTGAAATATTAATCTTCAAACCATGGGTCAAATGACCGCCGCAGGCTAAATCCAACCCCATGACCGTATCGCCTGTATTTAAGACCGACATATAAACAGCGGTGTTGGCCTGTGAACCGGAATGCGGTTGAACATTAACATGGTCCCCGCCAAAAAGCTCTTTGGCGCGCTCAATCGCCAGGCTTTCGACTTCATCAACAAACTCACAACCATTATACCAACGCAAGGCAGGATAGCCTTCCGCATACTTATTGGTCAATACACTGCCTGCCGCCTCCAAAACCGCCTCAGAGACGATATTCTCTGATGCAATCAACTCCAGGTTCTTTTGTTGCCGGTGAAGTTCATTCTGGATGGCCTTAAAAATTTGGGGATCCGCTTTTTCTAAATGCTTCATTTTGAAAACTCTCTTTCTATCTTTTGGATTTGTTCCTTGCGCCTCAAGTGGCGGCCGCCTTCAAACGGTGTGGTGAGCCAAATCCTGATTATCTCTTGCATCTCTCGTGTGTCTGTAAACAAAGAACCCAGAACAAGGACATTGCTGTCATTATGCTTTCGGGAAAGTTCAGCCGCTTGTTTATCATACACCAGCGCTGCATAAACACCCGGCACTTTATTAGCTGCTATCGAATGCCCTATGCCGCTCATGCACAAAAGAAGGCCTCTGCTGCCAGGATTTTTAACAACCGATGTGCCCACTTTATACGAAATCTCTGGATAATCACACGGCGTATCAGCCGTATAGGTGCCCACATCTACCACTTCATGCCCTAACCCTGTGATAAAATCACTGGCTTCTTTTTTTAATTGAAAACCACGATGGTCTGATCCTGTAAATATCTTCATCAAAGCAACCCTTCAATTTTTTCAATAGCCTCGTTAATGGTTAATAAACATTCTTCATACGCCTCATGCGACTGGCCTATAGGGTCTGGAAGATCCAAATCCGATTCAAAGCCCCGATGAACCCCGCAAAATTCCTTCAACAAATAAACCCTTTTTTCAACAGCAGGGACCCTTTCTAAAATTTGAGAACGATGGGAACGTGTCATGGCAAAAATCAAATCTGATTTCTTAAGCATAATATTACCCAAAGCCCTTGATATATGCCCCGCTGCATTAATCCCCCGATCCTTTAAAACACTCAAGGTTTCCTGGCTTGCCTGGGACTTGAAAAACACGCTTGTTCCCGCAGAGATGACCTCTACATCTGTGCGGCCAATAAGTTTGTTCTTTAGCAGGTATTCAGCCATGACCGAACGGCAACTATTACCTGTACAAACAAACAAAACACATTTCTTGCCCATGGTTTCATCGATATCCGACTGCTTAATGACCCCATCGCGCGTTACCGTCGGGTGAGGCAAATTAAAATCCACAATCGTTGAAGATATCCCAAAATCAACAGGCCCTCCATCAAGCGCTAAATCAACCTGACCATTCAAATCTTCCATTGCCTCCTGGCAGCTGACCGGCGCTTTCTTGCCTTCCAGCTTAGCTGAAGGGGCTGCTATCGTACAGCCGCTTTCTTCCACGAGCCTCAAGGCAACCGTATGGTCCGGCATACGGATACCAATCGTCTCCCCCTCCTGCCGGGCAGGCACAATCACGGTCAAAGGCCCAGGCCAATACTTATCAATCACCTTATACAAATTCGGGTGCGTGTAACTCGAATAATTTTCAATAATACCCCGTTGGGCCACTAAAATAGAAAAGAGCTTCCCATCAACGCGCCTTTTAACAGCTCGCAATCGGTCCATGGCCTTCGGGTTATTAGAATCCGCGGCAATGCCATACACTGTCTCTGTTGGAAAAATAACCAGTCCGCCCTGACGGACAATCCGGGCAGCCTCAATAATTTTATCAGGCTCGGGAACAACTGGATTAATTTTAACGACCTTGGTCTCGGCCATTGGCGGCTCTTTCGTTCAGAAAACGGATGGCAATGTCCCGACGAAAAAACATGTGTTCAAAACTAATTTTCTGCAAGGCATGATAGGCCTTGAGCGCTGCTTCTTGAAGGTTAGCCCCTTTTGACGTTACCCCTAAAACCCTGCCTCCATGGGTCACCAACACGCCCCCGTCATTTTTAGTACCTGCATGAAAAACAACCCTCTCGTCATCCTTAGTTTCATCGAGCCCATGAATCACAAAACCATTTTGATATTGTCCCGGGTAGCCTCCTGGCGCCCTCGCAACACACACGCATGAACGTTGGTCCCGTTGGACCTTTATTTCATGAAGCCTCCCATCACAAGCCGCTAAAAAAATCTCCACAATATCTGACTGAAGCCTTGGCACAATACTCTGCGTCTCTGGATCCCCAAAACGCACATTAAACTCCAGGGCCTTGGGGCCGTCCTTAGTCAACATCAATCCCGCGAATAAAACACCTTTAAAAGGGTTTCCTTCCTGGTACATGCCACGAACCGCAGGCTCAATGATCTGCTTGATGATTTGGTCCATGGCTTCAGCTTGAGCCCAGGGACTGGGTGAGAAACTTCCCATCCCTCCGGTATTTGGCCCGATATCATCATCAAAAATACGCTTATGATCTTGCGCAGAAGGCAACACAAAAAAATGTTTCCCGTCACAAACCGCTAAAACAGAAACCTCCCGGCCTTGCAGGCATTCTTCAATCACTATCCTACTGCCCGCGCTTCCAAATATCTTTTTGACCATTATCTCATGCACAGCACTCTTCGCTTCAGGCAGATGAGCACAAACATAAACACCCTTACCTGCAGCAATCCCGTCAGCTTTGACAACCAGAGGAAAAGCCGCTGTTTCCAAAAACGCCTCTGCCAAAACCGCTTCATTAAAAACCTGGTAGGCAGCGGTAGGGATATTCCTTCGCTGCATAAATTCTTTGGCAAAAACCTTGCTGCCTTCCAGCAGGGACGCGGCTTGAGAGGGTCCAAAAATTTTTAAGCCCTTCTTGACAAACGCATCCACCACCCCTGCTATTAATGGCACCTCAGGCCCCACGATCGTCAAATCTATTTTTTTAGACAAGGCAAATCGTAAAAGAGCCTCAATATCATCAACGCGGATATCAACACATTCAGCAATCTGGGCAATACCCCCATTGCCAGGCGCGCAATAAAGCCGTTTCAGGTGATTTGACTGTTTAATTTTCCAGCAGAGCGCATGTTCCCTGCCGCCGGAACCAATAACAAGGATATTCATAAGAATTATTCAAAAATCACTTGATGTTTCGAATCCTGGACCACCTGACCAATAACAAAGGTCTCCACATTCTGGGATTTCAAATAAGCATGGGCTTCTTTAACTTTTTCTGGCGCAACCACCAAAGCAAATCCAATTCCCATATTAAAGGTGCGGTACATTTCATGCACAGGAATGCGCCCCTTGTCCTGAATAAGCTCAAATATCCGAGGAATGGGCCAGCTTCCTTTTTTGACTGAAAAACACAAACCCTTAGGCAGGACCTTGGTCAACTTTTCATGCCAGGCGCCACCCGTCATGTGCGCCATTCCCTTGACCTGAATTTTATCCAGCAATCCCAGCACAGGCTTCACATAAATACAGGTGGGTTTAAGCAAAATCTGGGCGTAGGTCTTTTGTTCCTTCACGCTTAAGGCCTTTCGCGCCAGCGAATAGCCATTAGAATGTAACCCTGAAGAGGCAAGCCCCAAAAGCACATCATCCGCCTTAATGCCTGACCCGTCAATCAAACGCCTGGCTTCCACCACACCAACAGTAAAGCCTGCCAAATCATAATCTTCGCCCCTGTACATGTCCGGCATTTCCGCGGTCTCTCCGCCAATCAGGGCACACCCTGCCTGCTTACACCCTGCCACAATGCCTTCCATGACGCTTATCATCGTCTTGGAATTAAGTTTTCCCGTGGCAATATAATCCAGAAAAAATAATGGCTTAGCACCGGTGCACAAAATATCATTGACATTCATGGCCACCAGATCAATGCCCACGGTGTCATGTTTACCTGCCAAATTCGCCAGCAATAATTTGGTGCCTACCCCATCTGTCGAGGAAACAAGGACCGGCTCTTTATACTTACAAAAATTTAAATCAAACAAGGCCCCAAATGAGCCCGGACGGCTGATAACCCCGCGATTTGACGTTACAGGGGCCATCTTTTTAATCGCATCCACAAAACGGTTGGCCTTGGAGATATCAACGCCTGCTTTTTTATAGGTCAGTTTTTGTTTCATACAACAAGATTTTCCTTCACATAATTAATCCCATTTTCAAAAATTTTTGCGCCATCCCCAAACTCGTTCTTTCTTACCAACCTCGTCCAAAAAGGATGCTGTTCAAATAAGAAATGACGCTCTGGATGAGGCATCAGGCCAAAAACACGGCCTGTTAAATCCGTAATCCCTGCAATATCATCAATGGAGCCATTAGGATTTTGGGGATATTCCGGCTTGCCCCCATCCGGCGAGCAATAACGAAGAACTATTTGTTTATTGCTCACTAACGCCTCCAGGACCTTGTCATGCCCAGGAACAAATTTCCCCTCCCCATGGGCCACGGGCAAATAAATCTGCCCTTTTAAGCCCTTGGTCCAAACACATTCGTTGTCCACCTTCAAATGCGTCCAGCGGGCTTCAAATTTGGCGGAATCATTATAAAACAAGGTGGCTTCTTGGGTCTTCTTTGAGCCTAAACCTGGCAAAATACCTGCCTTGACCAAAATCTGAAATCCATTGCATATCCCAATAATTAATTTACCCTCACGGATAAACTGTTGAATATCATCCCCCAATTTTAAACGCAGCTCATTGGCCAAAATACGGCCTGAAGCAATATCATCACCATAACTAAACCCGCCCGGAAGGGCCAGGATGTGGTACTGATTTAATTTGACCTTTTGAGTCACCAGCGCACTAATATGTACCTGAGAAACCTCTGCGCCCAAGCGGCTAAAGGCATAGGCGGTTTCTTCGTTACAATTAGTGCCCGCGGTACGAACAACAATGACTTTTACAGGGTGTGACATCATAAACAATCTTTCTAGTGTGAAATAGCAGGCCGAAGGACCTAAAAATTTTCAAGTCCTTCGGCCATTACATATAGGCATTCTACAAAAACAAACTCCCTTTATTTGGTAATATAACGAAGGAGATCTACGACACGGTTGCTGTAACCCCACTCATTATCATACCAAGAAACCACCTTAAAAAACCTCTTCTCCCCTTTGAGATTATTTTGGGTTGTTGCCAATGAATCATAGATGGAAGAACGGGGATCATGGATGAAATCCGTTGATACCAATTCCTCATTGGTGTATCCCAAATATCCTTTTAAGTAGGTTTCTGAGGCTTTTTTCATTAACGCATCAATTTCTTCAATGGATGTCTCTTTGACTGATCTAAAGGTCAGATCAACAACGGACACATCCGCGGTCGCTACCCGGAAAGCCATGCCTGTCAATTTACCTTTAGTCACAGGTAAAACCTCACCCACAGCCTTGGCTGCACCTGTTGAGGAGGGAATAGTGTTTATAGCTGCCGCACGGCCACCACGCCAATCCTTTTTAGACGGACCATCTACTGTTTTTTGTGTCGCGGTATACGCGTGGATGGTGGTCATTAAACCTGTTTCAATCCCGATTCCTTCTTTAAGCAGCACATGAACAAGCGGAGCCAGGCAATTAGTGGTACAGCTGGCATTAGAAATAATATTGTGCTTGTTCTTGTCATATTCATGTTCATTAACACCCATAACAATGGTCTTCACTTCACCCTTGGCTGGCGCTGAAATGATGACTTTTTTGGCCCCTGCCTGTAAATGGCCGGACGCCTTCTCACTGTCCGTAAACAAACCTGTTGATTCAATCACGATATCAACCCCTAAAGCCTTCCAAGGAAGCTCCGCAGGATTCTTGGTTGCAGCCACACATTTAATCTGATGGCCGTTAACAACCAACATATCATTTTCCGTTTTTGAAGCATCACTTTTAGCGGTGGAAACGGAATGTTTAAATTTTCCTTGCACTGAATCATATTTAATCTGATAAGCAAAATAATCCGCGTCTGTAGAAACATCAACGACGGCCACCACATCAATTTCTTTGCCTAACAGACCTTGATCGCAAATGGCCTGAAAAACCATGCGCCCAATACGCCCAAACCCATTGATACCAACTTTCACTGACATGTGAACCCTCCTCTAGTTTATGCCTTGTTAAAAAAAGATATTATACGATGATTCTCCCTAAATGTCTATGTCCAACTACACACGGGGCCTGGTTATTGCTCCAATTGATTTATAATCTTATTATAAACCTCCTGGGCAATACCGCTACGCGGGAAAAGAAGCTTGCGGGCTTTAACACGGAGTTTACTGGTTGTCATATTGACCTGAGTAATCACCACTGTCACATGCGCCCCCTGAACAGTTGCCTCAAATATCCCTTCTTTAGGGTTAGCATTTAAAATAGTCCCCATGATAGAAAGGACCTTCCTGGAAGCAGCAACAAGCTCATCTTGGGATTTATTGGTCACCCCTTCAAAGGTGTCCCGGCTTACCGCATAACCACCCACCGCACCCGCCGCACCAACCACCACAAAAACACAGCCATTGGCAAAAACACAAAGGAAGGCTGCCAATAAAATATTATACAGGATTTTGCTGGAATATTTCATGTGCCTGCCTCCTTTTTCTGCGGTTGGCATTAAAATTTGGGCTTAACCCTTGCCTGGTTTAGCGCCATGATTGGCTTTTTTGGAACGCCAATTCAATTTGCCCTTACGTAATCTTTTACTCATGATACTCCTCCTTTATAATTGCTTTAAGCTTATCAATTCTACTAATAATCCGCCATGGTTTCAATCGATTTAATTCTTTCTTAGAACTAGACCCTGTCGCCACCGCGACCATTCGGACACCTGCCTTGTGAGCACAGGCAATATCTATCGTCATATCTCCCACATATAAAAGCTCTGACTCTTTGAGTCTGAACTTACGGGCAATGTCCCACAATAGATCAGGATATGGTTTTGGTCTCTTCACCTGGTCTGCGCAACGAACCCTGTCAAAAAATAATTTTATCCCTAATTTCTGAAGGATAATACGCGTGAATCGAGAAGGCCGGTTACTCGCAATAGCTAATTTAAATCCTTTTTTCTTAAGGAACGTCAATAATGTTAAAGCGCCTGGCTCTAATTTCACTCCTCCAAAAGCCAGGAGTGCTTTGGCGTGATGTGGACGGTATATCCTCAAGGCCTCATCCGCCCTTTTTTCACCAACAAAACAGGCCAAGAGCTTGCGATCACCACCGCCAACACTGCGCTTAATTTCATCAGGCGAACGATTTTTTAACCCTAACGCATTCAACGCATTATTAACACTATCAGCGACCGCGGGATAAGCATTGACCAGCGTTCCGTCTAAATCAAAGATGACTGCTTTAATCATTTTTCCTTAAAGCTGTTGCAGCAAACAACAACACAAGCCCTGTGACAGCTAAAAATGGTCCTATAAAAGCCTTAAAAACTAAAACAATATCCAGCCATCCCTTAAGCACCAAGGTAATCCCTAATGCCGTCAGGATAAATCCAGCCACAAATAATATCACATGCCCGTCTTTCATCCAGTTATCCTTTGGGAGGCTGACTCTTCCAACGACGATGCATCCAGCCCCATTCTGTCGGGTATTTACGGATATACCCTTCAATGATATTGGTCAATTTCTGCACATTAAATTGGACGGTCTCTTCATCCGTGGCCTTTTGTTCCAAATAAAAATGTTTTTCAATCACAATGGTATGCCTGTCACTGTCCCCAGAGCGCAAGGTAAAAATGGGCAATAAGGGTGCCCCG
>JADFXW010000067.1:8261-8770 GCA_015233375.1 Candidatus Omnitrophota bacterium
ATGCTAAAAATAATAGGCCCTGTGGCTGTCCCGGCCTTTTGGCCAAAGAAATCCACATAAACACCCGCTTTACTGCCGGTATTCTGGTCTAATAAAACTATCAACAGCTCCTTATCCCTTAAGGCTTTCAGTGACTGCGCCACACACTCCTCTCGAGGATAACTATGGACTGTTTTAAGCCCTAAGCTGCTTCGGGTTGCCTGGAAATCTTTTTCAACAATAGGATCCCGGCTAGGCCGGATAATCGCATTCACCGAATATCCCATCTGTGCCAAATAAAGCAACATTAAAGGAAAATTCCCAAAATGGGCGGAAATGCCAATAACACCATTGCCCTCCTTAAGGGCGGCTTCCAAATTTTCACGGGAGGCCCCTGCAAAAGAAAATTTCTCTTTAATAAGCGCTGGACGTGCAATATAAACCCCCAGCTCTATGGCCCCGCGTCCTGCGTTATAAAAACATTCTTTGCATATTTTTTTCAATTCTGCCTGGGACTTTTCTTGGCCAAA
>JADFXW010000068.1:0-5143 GCA_015233375.1 Candidatus Omnitrophota bacterium
GGCACCCGGGAGAGGTGCTGGCAAGGCTTCCCAAAACCCCTGTTGAAACATGACTCCAAGAAGGCAATGCCCTTCGCGCTACTCTGGCACGTACGCCTTGATTTAGCAGTGGCGCTGTGGTTCTTGGCCTTGCATATTTGGATAGTGGTGGTCTCGTGTGGACCACTTTCGATGGTCGTAGGGGCGGACCTTGTGTCCGCCCGTTGGAATGGGCCGACATAAAGTCGGCCCCTACAAACGATTTAGACAACATTGGCTTTGCATGTTGTCCTACCATAACCTCTCTCTTTATCATATGCACCACTGTCCTATGCAACTTACTTGCATGCCGTTGGAACGCCTGTACATGCCGCCCTGTATCCTTCATATGTTTTGCCGCCCTCAACGCCTGTTTAATACGCACCAAAGCAGCCTTCCGTGCCGCTGGCGCCATTGATGCCCACACATCCCCAAAACTCGCGACAATCTCATACGCCCTCTTATCATGCCGTTTCTTTTCAGCCCTCACTAAAATAGACATGATAGTGCCTTCATCCATCTTACTCTCAGCCTTCTTCAAAATCCCCTTGCACGCCGTCCAATCCTCTCGAGCAGAGTCAGCCTGCGGATCCTCAGCCAATGGCGGGATTCTCGCTATAAACCTCCACATATTCCCATTAACCTTTCGTGCCACAATCTCAAGCCCCATCTCAAGCTTCTTGCCGCCCTTCTTTAAATTATTGCCAAGCTTATAAGTAAACATCGATATATCATCATATTGGATATCATCAATGCTATTCGCGTTCATAGCACTGGTTTGCACGGAGGAACCGACAGGATTATGCTCCGCAACCGCCCCTGCCATGGCACGAGTCCCTGCCTGCGGTGAGCTCGAAACTTTCGGAGATCCTACTGCTTTGCCTAAAACTTTTCCTCGATCTTTTCCTCGATTGTCTTGTGCGGCCATGGCTGGAGTCACCGCAGGTTGAGGTGGCAATTGACCAGCAATATCCTTTTTGGCTATCTCACAACCTTCCTCAAATCCTTTAGAATAATATTGAATAGCCTTTTGATATGAAGGATCTATAAAAATTTTCAGTAATTCTCCTTCTGCCTTGGTCAATACCTTGGCATGCACCCAAGATTCTATTTTCTTATCATCAATCATGCGAGCAATTAACTTTGGTTCTGTTAACCATCCCACTATTTCCCTGCGTATTAATTCATCCTTCACATACTCCTCTAGTAATATTTTATTAATCGCATCCTCATCTAATTCCTCCCCTTTCTTTTTCGCCTCTTCATATGCCTTATTTTTAGCCTCTTTTACCCTCTCGTTGATAAGCGAAAAGGGATATTTAAGCATCTTCTCTAAAAAAACAACCGTCGCTAAAGCAACCTTACGTCTCTTCTTTGGGTCATCATCCCCATCGCCTGATCCGCTACCTGATATACCGGTCACAATCACACTTGTATTATGCTCTCTTCCTTTCTGACTAGCCTCTTCCAAACTATGCCTAAACTCATGCCTGACTGTTTCTAAAGCTTGCAAGATTTCTTTTTCTTTATCTTGGGTTTCAATATCCAAAGAAACACCTTGAAGAGCCACATCTGCAATTCCGGATCTTAATTTATATTGATCCGTACTCCCGGGAATTAATTCAATAAGTCCATAACCGCCCTTATCTGTATCCTTCGCTAACTGATCTAACAATTCTATTTGTTCCGCTGTTAACTGGCCATTCGCCGCGTTAATGGAATCCAAAAATCCTTGTAAGGTCAAATTTACGCCTCGTAAGGTGTCCCTATACTGGCTTGCTGTTTGTGGGAGAATAAATGTATACTTGGCTGTTTCTCCTTGCCCTTCTCTATAAATCATTGCTGGACCAAGAGCTCTTGCAAACCAAATTTTTTCAGAAACAATCTGAATGATTTTTATGTTGCGGGCTGAGTCTCTAATAATTTGGACTTTTAAAGGTGTTCCTGTATCCAAAGCATCCCTAATGGCTGGTGTAATAATTTGTTCAACACTCTCGGTTGTAAGCCTTGTGCCCTCTATTTCTTCAGGTTTTGCTAATGCTTCTTGTCGAGCTGCCTGCTGGCCTGTATATGTATCGGCTCTCTTTTGAGCTGCCTTTCTTATAGTCTCATTACTTTTTCCAACATAATCCTCATCTTTCCAGTTTCCTGTTCCATAATTCTCTACCTCAAACCCTTGCCCATCTACTTGTACCTTAACCTTCCTGCCCTTCTTTCCTTCAAAAATAATATTTCCACTGCTATCAGGCTTTATCTCCTTTGTTTTTCCATGCTCATCCACCTTAACCACTTCACTCAATGTCAAGGCCAAGAAACGTAATTTTTCGACTTCTTGTTCAGGCGTGAGAGAATGGATAGGCGGCGGCATTCTTTTAATATGTTCAATAAGAGCTGACATCGTCTTATCAAACGGGAAACGTTCAATAATACGACCAATCGCATCCAGCTTTGCTGCCATAAATCTCATGTTAATAGCTTCCAGCTTTGATCTGTTTTTAGCAAAATTCAACAGATCTGCGTTGGTTTCCTTATCGTCTTGAGTCATTTTAAAATACATTTTGTTTGTTCCCGTCCCACCTCGGGTCTCATCTTCATAATAAGTTAACTCAAGCTCTCGTAAATTGATTAACCGCTGAAAATTGTTTTTTCTATCACTTGCATAGATATTCGTTGCATCAAATATAACTTTATTAATTTCTTTTTCCACATCACCCAGTTTATTAATCAACCCCATCAATTCTTGTGGTGGCACCCATTTTATTAATTGATCTTGAGTTATCGTCCCTTGAGGCAATCCATGCTCATGGAAATGTTTAACCATTTCATCAATCGCCTCACCTGAAAGGCCTGTGTCTTGGAAAAGCTCTCTTAATTTATCACGCATTTCAGGACACCATTGCACTTCAAAGGTCACAAAACCTGTGCCTGGCACATACGCCCCACGTGCCCAACCCGGCTTTTTAGGCACTACAGCAGGAAAGAGCGCATTTAAAACAGCTCTTCTTAATTGTCTGGCTTGGTCTTTCTGTTCTTCGGTGATATCCCATAGACCCTGTTCAAGTTGAGGCAGGACTTCAGCAATCAATTTCTGAGTTTTGTCATCAAACTTGCTTTGATTCTCTGATTTTTGAATTAAGTCAAAGATTGGCAACTGTTCATTCAGCCATTTAATAGCCTCCTCAACACTCGCAAAATCGGGACTTGGTACTGCTTTTCCTATATTTTCAAAAATAGACTTACTTAAGGAATTAAGCTGCTCATTGATTTTGTTAGTAAGTGCATCTGGAGATAATTTTTATGTACCTAAACCTTCTTTAAATACACTCTCGTGAAAGAACACCGCACCCCATCTAAATTCACGACCACCTGACAAAGCCGACAGTACTGCTTCAATCTGACCGGCAGATATCCCAATCTTCATAGCTATGTTGCGGGCACGATCACTAACATTCCTAGACTCACGCAACATATGTTCAGCAGCCTCTTCATTGCCAAGCTTCATTAAAGTGTTTGCAGCCTCCCTTTTCAAAACCGCTTCAATAAGACCATTGGCTAGTGCCTCACCAATGGCCCCTGATTCATAAATACCTGTCTGAGCCCTGAAATCTGCCTGGGCTAAATGTTTATACCTTGTGGCACCGCCTGTACCTTTTATATGGGCCATATAAATCACACGATCTATATAGTGACCAATCAACTCATGGTCCACAACACCTTCATCAAGGATATCATCACCAAATCCAAAAAAGAGTAATGAAACATTAATACCTAATGCTAATCGGGTGTTTTCCGCAACGGCCGCAGATCCTTGCTTGCTTTCCAGGGTTGGATCGAAAAATACCTGTAATGGATTTTTTTTCATAAAGTCTTCAAACTCTGCAACGGCGCTATCTAGTTCGTTTTGATTCTGTACCCTGTGCGATAAAGCTTCTCTTAATACGGCCGTATCAAGTTTTTGTTTCAAGGATTCTATTGTCTTTTCGTCATATTGATACTTTATCTCTTTA
The DNA here is from genome assembly GCA_015233375.1 of Candidatus Omnitrophota bacterium. Lineage (GTDB taxonomy): Bacteria > Omnitrophota > Gorgyraeia > Zapsychrales > Fredricksoniimonadaceae > JABDGZ01. The sequence continues at coordinate 4,026 of JADFXW010000068.1, forward strand.
TTCTCCGTTAAATCTGCAAGTAATTTCTCCTCTGTAATCTCTTGATCTTGTAATGCCGCCCCGTTCACGGTTATTGTTGGTGTTTTCCCTGTCAATTTTTCAAGTTGATATTGCGCATAATAAGTCGCAGCCCAATGTCTATCCATTTCTTTTTTCGCTCCAGAACCTTGTTTTTCAGCTTCACGCGCTTGCGCACCATGGGTCTGTATGGATTGTTCCAACTCTTTACATTGTTTAACAATAGCCGCAAATTTTTTAGCATCAAGGTATGTCTTCTTTCCATCGCTGCTTGTTACGACACTGCCTTGGGCATATTTCTGTTGATAGACCCCAATGTACGCTGCCTGAGCTTGATACTGTAAATCATCTACTACGGTTCTATCAATCACCACATTGTTCCCTTGTACTTGAAGCAGCTGATGTTTACCCAGAACCATCGCAACAACGCGACCGTGCTCGTTAACAATTTCCTTTGATTCTGTCAATCTACACCCATGATAAATCCCCTGCAATCTTGTATGCCCCATGATTTTCTTTTCACCGGCATTCCATGTCCACTTTTTATTTGCCTCATCATATTCACGTGAATACTCATGCCCTGTCATGACCTTGTCTGTAACCATCTTTGTTCCATCAGCGTTTAGACCTGTTATGGTGGCTTCCATACGGGCTACTTCGTATTTTGTATTCTTATCATGAGCCGCTATAAACGAATTATTAACAAAAAAGCCTTTAAGATTCCCTTTGGAATCGGAGAGTTCCAGAATTTCTTCATCAGCTTTATTTTTAGAACGATTTATCTTATCCCCTGCATTAATATGCACGGTCTCACCAGTCCTGACATCTTTAACAATGACCTTACTGCCCCTAGCCACCTCCATTTCTCCTAGTTTTAATTGCCCTTGTTCATCCACCAGCCATTTAGAATGCAGGGTCAAATCAGCCCAACGTTGTTCTTTCTCAAGGTATACACGGCGTACAGCCGCGGTCGTTATCTCTTTTTCTTTCTTTTCTGCTCCTTGGGCCATCTGAATCAACTGGCCTTCAATAATAATTGCGACCACATTTCGATCCTTATCCATAAGGCGATAACATTTCCCTTCAAATCCCTCTGCTGA
>JADFXW010000068.1:5231-8140 GCA_015233375.1 Candidatus Omnitrophota bacterium
TCTTTCAATTCAACAGGTTTCTCCAATTTAAAAATAGACCTTGAACCATACGCCTTATCCAATTGATGCGGAATTTCTGCTGTCAAATACCTGTACCCACCTACGCCATCTGCAACAGCGACAACCATCTTTAAGTTACCCATATCATATCTGATTTCATCAGTGAAATTTAGCTCTGTTCTGACTAACTTCTTTTCCATAGTCGCTGCTTGACCTGTGGCCTCAAAACGTCTCACATATTCTTCAGTGATCGCGGCAACAGGCTTACGGTTCTCTTTCCATTCTCTCCATCCTTGAGCGTTATACACTAAATGCGTATCTTGCACCAAGACTTCACCAGGATTAAGTACCCCTGTCCCCATTTGTATGGGTGTAGCACCCGCAACAATGGCATAAACACTATGTTTTTTCATAACAGCATTTTCATTCTGATTCTTATTGAGGATCGTCATCCCGCCATCTGATCTTGGTAAAATAATCTGGTCAGCTGTTTTATGTTGCATCAGCTCTGCCATCGTTAAAATGGACGGTGCTGAGTGCGCTGTACCTGCTGCCGCCCCTGCTCCCATCGCGCCTGTTGCTGCTGCGCCTGCTGTGCCTGCTGTCGCCCCTGCTCCCATCGCGCCTGTTGCTGCTGCGCCTGCTGTTGTTGCGCTTGGCCCTGCTGGTGAACCTGGCATAGCTCCTGCAGGTGTTGTGGGACTTGGAGTCCATGCTGACTGGCCCGATGACGGCAGACTTGCTTGTTTTTTCTTCTGCTCTTGTCTTTCATGCTCTGCTTGGCCCTGCACCAATTGGGCGTAATTCTCGTGCGCGTTAGCTTCTACCAATTCTGAAATACTACTCTGATGCTCCATGCTTGTTCCCTCTGTCTGACGTGCTATCTGCATCATCCCTTGCTGTCTTGCTTCTTTTGATCTCTCCACCATCAAAGCCCTCACCACATCCCATGAGCCCTTAGTCATCATATCAATGGCCGCAACCTGATCGTCTGTAAGGATACGATCTCCTTTTTCGTCAAGCTTACCCTTTAGCGCCTCAATCGCATTTACATGTACTTCAGACATTTGGTTCAAAGGCTTTCCTTGTAATATTTCCCGTAGCGCTGCTTGTTCCACTGACGTTAACCTAGTATCTCCACTTAATCCCCGCACTGCCTCATTGGCCTTAATTATTCTCTCGAAATTATTCCGCTGAGAAGAGGTTAATCGCGCATCCGTGTGCGGGGCAATGACCTGAACAAAGTCGCCAGGGGTGCGCATTTGCGCGAACGCATCTGTCCCATAAGCATGAATACGGGCCATTATTTGTAATAACGAAGACTCCCCAGCACAACCTATATAAACCTGTCGGCCGTCATATCCCTTAATATAATCATTCTCTATATCACCCAAACGGCCATCAACTTGCCCCACCTTACCAACCTTGATATCAACCCCTTCCCTAATAGAGGTCAAAACAATCCTCATTTTGAGGTCTCCTAACTGCACCTGCTTGCCTCCCTTTACATCACCTGTAAATTCCTCTGCTACGTCCTTTTGCAGTATACCAAAAGAATTTTCCACATCTCTATCAAAAATGCGCACATCATAATGAGCCTTTAGTAGGCCCGCTAATCGTTCATCATCTATTGAGTGTCCTTCGCTCTCCCCATAAGCTTCCCTTATTCCCTCTTTCATAATCTGTTCTAATCGATCAGGTCCACGACTCCTCAGCAATCTAAAGAAATCCACTGTATTAATTACCAATAAGTTCTTTCCTTTACCGTTTAAACGATCTAACACATTTTGTTTCACCTGTTCTCTAATCACATCCTCGGTCATCCTAGCTTCTGTGAATTGTAATGATCTCTTAAAATCATACACATTGGCTGTTCTACCCACAGGCATTAACATGGCATTGAGCATTTGCATCATCGCAGCTGTATCTCCTGGTGAACCTGTCCATCCCACAAGACCAGCCTTACCATCTATAAAATAATCAATCGCTTCGGCGCCACTGACAGAGACTGACTTTCCTGCCAACGCTTGATTAACCCACGCAAATAATCCGGTATCTGTCAAACCGGTCATCCTGCCATCCTGGAAGGTGGCATATTCCAATCGTTGACCATGAACACAGGATAATAAAGGCAACAATACCCTTGAATAAGCATTATAATTGTCTGCATCCGTATGGGTACGCTCTAGTTGTATCCTTCCTAAAGCCTGTATGTCATACGGATGAATAACGTTAGCGGCACGTTTGGATGATTCATTAATCATCCGTTCAATTCTTTCTTTGGCTTTAATATCGGGCAAGGGTAATTTCTCTTTGCCTGGAACAGCTTCAATTTGAGCTTCACCCCTGGTTAATTGGCCTTCAAGATCTCTATATTTAATAGGATCTGCTAAAATACTATTTACTTCATTTGCGTCCAACTGCCTTCCTTTTAATACAGACTCGACCTTGTTAAACTTCTTTTTATCGTTAGAAATCGTCTCTTTGGCCTTGGCCAAGCCTTTTGCCTCTCCTAAACTAGATGATATAGCATAAATATTATTTCCACCTTCCTGTCCTACAGTAACCACCACTCCTGCCTTAATTAATTTATCCAAAGTATCTCCAGAGTCGCCTACTTGCGTATCAAAGTCTGCTTTTTTAAACGTCCTATTTCTTAAAGCAATATGCCCACTTTCAATTAATTGTCTTATAACCTCACGGGTATCTCCTTGGGCTTGAGCGATTGTTTCATCAAAGGTAGCCCATTCAAGAATCCCGCCATTTTTCACTGAAAACAAGGTGTGCCCAGAATGCATCTGGATCAAAGCATCTGCCATGGCATCAAACAACCTGTCTAATTTCTCAGCGTGTCGACCTCCCAATGCCCCTAACTTAGAGATAATGCTTTCTTTAAGCGCATCCGTCAA
>JADFXW010000068.1:8208-8669 GCA_015233375.1 Candidatus Omnitrophota bacterium
CTATTATTAATGCGATCAACAGAGTTAGACAGAATATTTATAATTTCATCTGCCCTTGTTTCTACTCCTTTTCTTTCATTTAACTTAGTCAAATCTGCTTTCTTCTGAACCCTTAAAAATTCAACCAACTGTGCTTTAAGGGTTTGCTTATTAACCCCACCAAGCACTGGAGACACAAAATCAGCTGTTTGAGCCACCCCATTAATTTGTAAATGAATAATGTATTCCTGGATTTTCAGCCACTCTACTTCATCGATGGTTAAAGAATCACGGCTTGCCGTAGGACCTACCTGTAATCGACCAACAACACCATCCAATACATGGAACCATATTTCATACAACCCCTTTTGATCCTCAAGATGCCTACTTCTTTCGGCATCAGTCATACTGTTCACACGACGTTCTGCAGCTGCAGAATTAGATGTTGTTAAATTCGGCGAATCAAGCCATGTTTGGATTTC
>JADFXW010000069.1 GCA_015233375.1 Candidatus Omnitrophota bacterium
CAAGACAGGCCCCGCGTAAGGTTAAGCTTTGCTACCCATTCAAAATTCAAAAGAGAAGAAATTATTTTATCGACGGGCGGCGCTTTTTTCGCTTGACAGAAGCCTTCTAATAGGTGACCCATTGGTCACGGTCCGGAACAGCCAGTGACGCCATAAAATATTTAATGAGCCGTTTATAGATGACCTTTTTTTGGCTTAGGGAAAGGTTTTCATCGCCTTTATTGATGATGAAATCAAATCGCAAGGGGTTTTCCGGGTGGATAATGATCCCTTTGATCAAGGACGGTTTAAAAGGCATGCTCAATGAGACCATGGTCCCTGGCAAAGGCAAATGGGGGATTTGGGCCCAACTGGCAGCTGTTGTATTAAGAAGGAAGGCTCCTAAGGTTACCAGTGAAGCGATATTTCTTAAGATATTTTTCATATTGATTCTCCCTATTGATTCTCCCTATTGATTCTCTCTATCAAGCAGGTCCTATGCTTACGGCATATGACCACTCTTTTTAAGTATACAATTTTTAGGAAGGGAAAACCACTTGTGAAAATATTAATGCGTGGTATAGTTATTCTCCGTAATGAATCCCGTACATATAAATAAAATTTCGATAGAATTAAATCTCAAGGAAAAGCAGGTCACCGCAACCGCTGGCCTTCTTGCTGAAGGGGGGACTGTCCCTTTTATTTCCCGCTACAGAAAGGAAATGACCGGCGGTTTGGATGAGGTTGAGGTTTCCTCCATTCGTGATCGCCTGGAGCAGTTAGAAGAATTAGATGATCGCCGTAAAACGGTGCTTGAGTCTATTGAAAAACAGGGCAAATTAACGGATGAGTTGAAGGAAAAAATTAACGCGGCCCAAACAATGGCTGTGTTAGAAGATTTATATCTTCCTTATAAGCCTAAACGCCGCACGCGTGCCACCATGGCCCGTGAAAAAGGCCTGGAGCCGTTAGCCACTCTTATTTTTGAACAAAAGCCAGGGGTAGACCCAAAAACAGAGGCCGCCCAATTTATTAATGCAGAATTAAAAGTCGCTTCTGTGGACGAAGCGTTAGCTGGCGCACGTGATATTATCGCGGAATGGATAAATGAGGATGCCAACCTGCGCGCTGCCATGCGTCAATTTTATTTAGAGAAAGGTTTATTTGATTCCAAGGGCATTAAGGGCAAAGAAGTGGAAGGGGTCAAATTTAAGGATTATTTTGATTGGAAGGAGCCAGTGAAAGGCGCCCCTTCTCACCGGGTTTTAGCCATGCGCCGTGGTGAAAATGAGGAATTTTTGATGTTAAGGGTTGTTGTTCCTGAACAAGAGGCTTTATCGATATTAAAAGAGATGTTTCTTAAAGCCCCAGATAATAATTTATGCGCCTCACAGGTTGAAATGGCGATTGACGATTGTTTTAAACGGCTTTTATCATTATCCATGGAAACAGAGATTCGGCTTTTAACGAAGCAGGCTGCGGATGAGGAGGCTATCAAGGTCTTTGCGGCAAATTTGCGGCAGTTGTTGATGGCTTCCCCTTTAGGGCAGAAGAATGTTTTGGCCATGGATCCTGGTTTTCGCACAGGTTGTAAGGTTGTTTGTCTCGATGCTCAGGGTAAATTGCTTTATAATACAGCCATTTATATTACTCAGTCAGATGAGCAAAGGGATGAAGCTGTCAATACGGTCAAGACTTTATGCGAGCGCTACAAGGTTCAATTTATTGCTATTGGCAATGGCACTGCCAGCCGTGAGACGGAAAATTTTGTCCGTTCTTTAAAGCTTTCGAATATCCAAACGGTCATGGTCAATGAAAACGGGGCTTCTATTTATTCAGCCTCAGAGGTGGCTCGTGAGGAATTTGCGGATTATGATGTGACCGTGCGCGGTTCTGTGTCTATTGGCCGTCGCCTTCAGGATCCTTTGGCGGAATTAGTTAAAATTGATCCCAAGAGTATTGGGGTTGGCCAATACCAGCATGATGTGGATCAGCCCAGGCTTAAAAAGAGTTTGGATGATGTGGTTATAAGCTGTGTTAATCAGGTTGGTGTTGAACTTAATTCTGCGAGTAAGCAATTGCTCATGTATGTTTCAGGCCTAGGGCCAGCGCTTGCCCTGTCTATTGTGGAATACCGTAATTCTAAGGGTGCTTTTAGTTCCCGTGAAGAGTTAAAGAAGGTGCCTAAAATCGGGATCAAGGCCTTTGAGCAAGCAGCTGGGTTTTTAAGGATACGGGGTGCTTGTCATCCTTTGGATGCGTCTGGTGTGCATCCTGAAAGTTATGGGGTTGTGGAGACCATGGCCCGAGATTTGGGTGTTTCTGTTTTAGATTTGATGAAGGAAGAAAATTTACGCAATAAAATCGATGTTCATAAATATGTGACGGATACCATTGGATTGCCAACGTTGTTTGATATCAAAGATGAATTAGCCAAACCAGGCCGGGACCCGCGTGCCCAATTTGAATCGGTCCAGTTTAAAGAAGGTGTTGAGAAAATGGAAGATTTAAAGCCTGGCATGGAGTTAAACGGGGTGGTCACCAATATTACTAATTTTGGGGCATTTGTGGATGTGGGTGTTCATCAGGATGGGCTGGTGCATATCAGTGCCATGTCGAGTAAGTATGTGAAGAACCCTGCAGAGATTGTTAAAGTAGGCCAAAAGGTCTTGGTTTGGGTTACTGAAGTTGATCTGACGCGAAAGCGTATAGGTTTAAGCATGCGAAAACCAGGGGATAATAAACCACAACAGCAAGTAAAGCCTAAACAGGAGGCAAAGCCTAAGGGTGGCGGGACGTCAAGGTTGAATATTTTGAATCAGTCTGTCAAGCAACCCACCCAGCAGCGCAAGGAATTGTACCGCTGGTAGGAGTGTTAACGATATTTTAATACTATTTAAAGTTCATTTCAGACTATAGTGGGTTTTTATGTCTTATTTAGTTTTAGCGCGCAAATACCGTCCTCAGAATTTTGAAGAGGTTGTCGGTCAAGGGCACATCACAGAACTGTTGAGAAAATCAATAGAATCAGGCCGCATTGCCCATGCTTTTTTATTTTGCGGGCCGCGAGGTATTGGCAAAACCTCATGCGCCAGGATTTTGGCTAAATCCCTTAATTGTCAAACCGGCCCAACCTTGAAGCCTTGCGGGACGTGTCCAGCCTGTCAGGAAATCACCAACACCAACAGCTTTGATGTGATTGAAATCGACGGGGCCTCGAACCGCGGGATTGATGAAATCCGGACACTTCGAGAGAATGTCAAATTTGCCCCTAGCTATGGCCGGTATAAGATTTATATCGTTGATGAAGTTCATATGTTAACCACAGATGCGTTTAATGCGTTATTAAAGACTTTAGAAGAGCCGCCAGAGCACGTGAAATTTATTTTTGCCACAACCGAGGTCCATAAAGTCCCAGCCACCATCCTTTCTAGATGCCAGCGTTTTGATTTTAAGCGGATATCTGTGGAGAGTATTATGGCGAATCTTAAAAGTATTTGTGAGAAAGAAAATGTGAAAGCCAATGAAGAGGCCCTTTTTGCGATTGCCAAGGCCGCGGGTGGAAGCATGCGGGATGCGTTGAGCATTTTGGATCAATTAAGCGCTTTGAGTGAAAAGGGCATTGATCCTGCGGATGTTTTTTCAATGCTGGGGATGGTGGAGGTTGAATTTTTATTTGATCTAACAGATGCCTTGATTGCGCGCAGTTGTGTTAAAGCGCTGGACATTTTAAACCAGATAATAGAGCGCGGTAAAGACATCAAGCAGTTAGGGAAGGATTTAACGGAGCATTTTAGACATTTGATGATTGTGAAGGTTGGAGGGGCCTCTTTGAATAGCCTTATTGATTATCCTGCGGGTGTCAAACAGAGGCTGGATCTTCAGGCCCAGAAAATAACGGTTGCAGGAATTCTGAGGGCGATTGAGTTATTGATTGAAGCTCAAGAAACCGCGCGTGTGATGGAGAGTTTACGGATGCCTTTGGAGATTGCTTTTGCCAAATTAACCTATGGCGGGTCGTCCGGGGTTATTCCTTCAGTACAAACATCATCGCCTCAAGAAGTGGTTACAAACACGGTCCATGTGCCTAAGTTAAAGCCAGTGCCTGTTCCTCAGGTGACTGTCACTTCAGGTTCGGGGGCGGTCCCCAAATCGACGCTTAAGGTGCATTCTTTGGAAGATATTAAGGCCCATTGGAACGCGTTGACCCATGAGATTGCTCTTCGAAAAATGTCGTTAGCTACTTATTTGCAGGAAGGCATTCCTTGTGTTTTTAAGGATGGGGAGTTAGTGATTGGTTTTTCAAAAGAAAACACCTTTGCCAAAGATTTTTTGAACACGAAGGAGAATATTAAATTTATTGAGGAAGTTTTTTCAGAAAAATCAGGTACAAGTATTTCAGTCAACTTTAAGATGCCCAACAGCGAACAAGTGACCCAAAAGCCAGAAGAGCCAGTGGTTAAAAGCGCTTTGGAGATGTTTGGCGGCAGGGTTGTTAAAGAATGGCCTGCGTCTCAGAAATAAGCCATGTATCCAAAATTAATAGAAATTTTAATAGAAAGATTAACGAAGCTTCCGGGTATTGGCCGTCGGAGTGCGGAGCGTATCGTGTATTGGATGCTGGCCCATGATGCCCAGGAGGTCAAGGCTTTGGCTGAGAGTATTATGAACTTAAAAGAGGGTTTACGTTTTTGTAAGCAATGTAATCATTTAAGTGAAGAAGAATTATGTTTGGTATGCCTGGACAGCCAACGCGATCGTAAAACGATTTGTGTGGTAGAAAGTTCGAAGGATTTGTTAGCCATTGAGCGCACGGGCAGTTATCGGGGCATTTATTATGTATTGTTAGGCAATATTTCACCGTCTGAAGGCCGAGGTCCGGATGATTTAAACACCTCAAAATTAATTTCGAGGATTCAAGATGAGGGAATGACAGAAGTGGTGATTGCCACAGACCCGGATGCGGAAGGAGAAATGACAGCCCTTTATTTAGCCAAGGAGTTAAAGAATTTAGGGGTCCAGATAAGCCGGATTGGCCTAGGTCTTCCAGTGGGGTCTGCCGTCGAGTATGTGGATATTTCAACCCTGGCAATGTCCATGAATTCACGCAGATCGGTTGACTTCTAAAGAGTTTTCAGTATAATAGCCATACTTTTGATTTCGTTGTTCATATAAAGCTTTATTCCCCTGTAGCTCAGTCGGTAGAGCAACTGGCTGTTAACCAGTTTGTCCGAGGTTCGAGCCCTCGCGGGGGAGCCATATTGACGTCTGGCTGCGTATTTTGCAGTCCGACGTGATTTTATCAAGTAGCCCTGATTTGGGAGGTTTCCCGATCAGGGCTATTTTTATGTTTTCTGGGCCTAAAATGGCCTTTTTCATTATAAGTCTTATTATATCCTTCTTCTGGTAGGGCTGGAGGCTGTCAAAAAGGCTGGAAAACTTGGCAAGGGTCGCTAGCACGTCTTCTTTACGGATGGATTCACGTTCAGTGTCTTTTATATGGATGTCTATATCAATAAGTCCTGCTTCTATGTCTTTTCTTAGCTTGGCCAGTTGATCAAGCTTTTCCTTTAAAAAAACGCTGTTGTCATTTGTGGCAATGGTTGACCAGTTAAGCATAATGCCGTCAGCTTGGGATTTTATCTCTTCAAGCTTCCGCTGGAGTCCATCACGCTGGGCTTTTAGCTGGGGCAATTCCTTCTGTAGCTCGGCGTTTGCGTCACGTACCATAGTTTTGACTACATTTTCCTGGGATGACAGCTTTTTAATTTGATCAATGATGACACGCTCAATTTCTATAGCGGACATTTTAAATTTACATTTTTTGCAGTGGTAGTAGAAGTACCTGTTCCCTCGATGGCTGGTTCCACAAGTCCCCTCCATAGGTTTATCACACTTTTGGCAGATGAGCAGACCGCCGTTTAAGATATAAACGTGTTTTATAGGAGCGGTTTGGTTATGTCGGGTGGATGTATTCAAGGTCAAAAGGCGTTGGACTTTGTTAAAGGTCTCTTCATCAATCAGCGGTTCCCAGACAGCGGGAACAATACGGTATTTTTGGTTATCAGGCAGCTTATCCTGGTCATAAGTACGCCATTTTTTGTTGATCTCCTTCTTGCCAATATAGGCAAGATTGATAAACATTTGTTTCATTGAAGAACGGCCAAATTCTTGAGGCGGTCGAATTTTGTTACGCCGGGTGGTGTATCCTTTTGTCCTATACCCGTTGGCGTTTAAGGAGCGGGCGGTTTCAATCAATGATCCACATTCCAGGTATTTCTTAAAAGCAAACTGGACGGTGGCTTTTTCCTGTTCATTAACAACAGGATAGCCTTTTTTATTGGCGTCAAGGTCATAACCAAGCAGTTGCCCACCGTTCCAAAGACCACGTTCAGCTCGGGCGATGGTGGCGTCTATATTGCGTTCAGATGTCTGCGTTCGTTCAAATTCCGCTAATGCCATCATAATCGTTATAAAGAGCTTCCCCTGAGATGACGTGGTGTCATAGTTTTGTTTCAGGCAAACAAATTCAACATTATATTGGGTAAGGATTTCAAAGAAGTTAAGGAAATCTTTAACAGAGCGGCTTACCCGGTCAAGAGCTGTGCAGATAACCGTGTTGACACGGCCTGACTCCATGTCACTGAATAACCGGGCAAATTCTTCGCTTCGGAAGGAATCTTTACCGGACACGCCTTTGAGCACGTAGCGGCCAGTTTCAACCCAGTTCTCACCACAGGCAGTATTTTTGTATTCAAGATGTGCCTGTAGGCGCTGAAGCTGGTTTGTCAGTGAGCCTTCGGGGTTGCGCGCCTGTTTATCCGTGCTTACCCTGATTACAAACCCGCATCGTTTATTCGTTTGTTCCATAGGGACCAGAGAGTATTACAACTCTTGCACAAGTCAAGTTGAAACAATCATTTAATCCGGAATATCTCTGCTGATAATTTCCTGAGCCTTATTTATAGCCTGTTGAACTTTTTCTTTCTGTTGGTGAGTGACTCGCAAAAGACCCTGCTCTTTAAGATACGCGTAGACGCCTTTTGCAAGGATCCCTGCAAATTTCTTTATTTGCTCAGATTCGTCCGGCACTTCAATAAATTCAATCTCTACATTCAACGTCATTTTTATTGACCTTGCTAACCGTTGTTTTTATGTGGTTATTTTATAAACAGTGACGGGAGAAAGACAGGAGTGAGATCTTGGTGAGATCTTGCGAATATCTTTCTTTTTGATGGTAGGGCATACTTAGAGAGATTTTGAAAGCATGGAACAACAGGTAAATGAGGTTTTAGTGGTGGCGCAAGCAATACACACAAACATAAATCAAATAGTCATTGATCCAGAACTTGTAACTCTCCTGCCAAAACACACGCCCGGAGAACGCAGCTTATTGGAACAGAAGATTCTACAGAAGAAGTGCCCAGTTCGATTGTTCGTATGGGGCAATGTTCTCGTGGACGGCCATCTGACCTATGAAATATGCCAAAAACATAATATTGAAGTTGATCTGGTGGAGATTCAATTTGACTCACTGGTTGAAGTCAAGATCTGGATTATCGAAACGCACTTGGCAACACGAGATGACCTAGCCCCCGAAAACTGAGCCAGGAATTATGATATAATTCTGGCAACAGAAAGGGGTCAAAGATGGGCAGAAAAGGTCTCCAACCAGAGCAGATTATTCTTAAATTAAGGGAAGTTGAAATCCAGCAAGGCAAAGGGCTAGATGTGGCCACGGCTTGCCGGAATGCAGGGATTAGCGATGTCACCTATTATCGCTGGCGCAAAGAGTACGGCGGGATGAAGATTGACCAAGCCAAGAAGTACAAGGATTTGGAACGTGAAAATGTCCGGTTAAAAAAGATTGTGGCCGATCAATCTCTGGATATTGAAATTCTAAAGGAGGCGGCCCGGGGAAACTTCTAAGCCCGGCAAAGAAACGCCGGGCGATCATAGATTTGCTAAAACGATTCAAGGACGTATCCGAACGCCGGATATGCAAGCTTCTTGGACAGGGTCGTTCTAGCCAGAGGTATAAGAATCTAATCAAAGCCGATGAGCCAATTCTGGTTAAACGGATCATTGAATTGGCCAAGGAGTTTGGCCGGTATGGTTACAGACGTATTACAGGATTGTTGTGGCAGGAAGGCTGGTGGAAGCTGAACCCGAAACGGGTTGAACGGTTATGGCGACGGGAAGGATTAAAAGTACCAGCCAAACAGCCTAAACGCAGACGCTTGTGGGATAATGACGGTTCGTGCGTTCGCCTGCGGCCAGAACATAGGAATCATGTTTGGAGTTATGATTTTGTGATGGACAGAACACACAACGGGCGACCGATTAGGATGCTTAACATTATTGATGAATTTACTCGGGAATGTTTGGCTATTGAAGTTAACCGGAAATTAAGCTCAACAAATGTCATTGAAGTCTTATCACGATTATTCGTTGAACGTGGGACACCGCAATATTTACGTTCAGATAACGGGCCGGAGTTTATAGCCAGACGTGTACGCTTTTGGCTTAAACGCCAAGGCGTTGATACCCTGTTTATCGAACCTGGTAGCCCATGGGAGAATGGTTATATTGAATCGTTCAATGGCAAGTTACGCAATGAGTTGCTGAATCGTGAAATCTTTGATACGCTTTATGAATCGCAGGTTTTAATAGAACGT
>JADFXW010000006.1 GCA_015233375.1 Candidatus Omnitrophota bacterium
GGTTTAATATATTAAAAAATGGTCGGGAAGGCGGGACTTGAACCCGCGACCTCTTCGTCCCGAACGAAGCGCGCTAGCCAACTGCGCTACTTCCCGAACTTAACAACGAAAATTAGTTATACCAGACTTTTTCATGGCTGTCGAGAACGATTTGATGGAGACAATATCAATACTATGCTTTGATAGCTTTTCTTTTTGGTAAGGATACGAATCCCTAGAACGACTCCCGGCCAAATTATGGTTTTTTCTCCCGCTTTTAGAGATATTTCACCGATGAAAAATGCCGTCGTATCCCGTTCGTAAATTTAAAAGAAGGGTATCCAAGAACCATGGCGATTGAAGGATGGCGATCATCGGGAATGCCCCATTTGGACATCAATTTTTTATTCCCCTCAAGAGCCGGGGGTACAGTGCCAATAATACAACTTCCCAGGCCCAATGATTCTGCAGCCAAGGTCATGAAACTACAGGCAATCGTGCTGTCTACAGTATCCTTCATAGGATAATGGAACATAATAACACAAGGAGCGTTATAAAACAGATAATCACTCGCCTGTTTGCGTCCTTCGAGTATTTCAACAGTAACAGGAAGTACATAGTCTCGCATCAGAGCGCGGGTTGGCTTGTCCATTATCAAACGCATCATCAACGCCCCGGCAGGTGTCCTGAAAAACAACCATTTCTTAAATACTGCACACAAATCTGCAGCCAGTGCCTGCACACGCTTTTTATCATTGATGATAACAACCCCCACTTCAGTAGGCGGAAAACCCATGGGAGCTGTCGCGGCCATAGCCACAAGTCTCTGGATCACCTGAGATTCGATCGGCTTATCCTCATAAATACGAATACTCCGCCGGGCATCCATCAGATCTTGCAAACTGTCCGCGCCCGCACGCTCTGAAACTGGGCTAAGCAAGAAAGCATCCTCTTTTTTAAGGCCACGGCCAGATACGCTTACCGCACCTGTAGGGCAAACGGCCATGCAATGGCCGCAGGCAATACAACCAAAATCACGGCACTTCACAACCACGGGCTTGCCTTGCCTATCTTGAATGCTCATGGTGGGACATATTTGTACGCATTGACCACAGTTCGTACAAAGTTCTTGATTGATTAAAGGCTGCCCCCATTCCACTGTTGAAGATACCTCGAATTGTTGTTTGACGCCTAGCATCTCTTGTCCCCCAGAAAGATTACTTAAACGCGACTAACAGTGCCCCTAAACTCATAAGAACAACGCCTCCCCACTGGTAAAGGCTTAGACGTTCACCTAAGAATAAGACTGAAAGTAACACTGCAAAAAGAAGACTCAATTTATCAATCGGCGTCACAAGAGAAGCCTGTCCTATTTGTAAAGCCCTAAAATAACATATCCAAGACAACCCTGTCGCAAGGGCAGACAAAACAAGAAAAACAAAACTTTTTGTACTTAGCGAAAATGGATTGACCCATTCACGCCGAACCGCAACCAGGACAATCAGAAACATAATAATGACAATTGTTCTTATCAAAGTCGCCGTATTTGAAGGCAACCCGGTCACGCCTACTTTCGCAAAGACAGCGGTCAGCCCTGCAAATATAGCTGATCCTAATGCATAAACTTGCCAGTCACTTAGCATAAACGCCCTCTTGCCACCCATAAGATGAAATAATCTCTTTTTTTTTATTTCTCCTATGATTTGTTAGCTTTCATTTTAACATTATTTATCAGATTGTGACATCAAATCGCGTTCCTTATATATGCCTGAACTTCGAATTAGAACCAACCCGTTCTAAAATGCGCCAGGCCCATCTAAGAATCGTCGCAGACTCATCAGAGGATACCAACCGATTATATCTGGAGACAATCCTACGATAGGTTTTAGGGAATGCAACATGGCCCTATCAAAACGCCATTGGATGCGACCATGAGAGACTTGCGTTTGTAAATCCTTATCTGCGCGGCTTAGGTCAATACCCCCCTTATAGCCCAAAGCTAAAGCATTGGCCTTCATAGCCCCATTTCTGCCCAAAGGATGCCCCCCTTCTTCATCTATAAAATGAATTCTTTGTTTCAAACTTTCCGGAAAGTCTTTTTTGCCCAAGACAAGGACAAAAGGACGGCCACTATACGTCCTGAATTCTTTTTCCAAAACTCTTAGAAACTGCATTTGTGGAAAAAGTGTCGTCTCATAATCTAATCGATTCTCCTGAAGCCATCGACTAAATTGTTGTTGATCGAAATGAAAATATCCCTTTAAGTTTATCGAACTTTGAATCTGTCCCAATTGCTTTGTTGCCAAATACTGTAGGACATGTTCCATATCTTTGGTATCCTGTCTGCCTGCCACGACCAAACAATACGTCTCCAAGCCTACAGGCGTAATCTGATAAATATCTGTATCAGTCCCATGATAAACCCTTTCCCAGCGACCATTCAAAAATCTCATATTATTTTGTAACCCCATCAATGATCTTCCCTCTAAATCTGTGTCTCCTTTAGCCTGAATCAACACATAAAAGCCTGGCCATCCAAAATTTCTATACTGTTGTAAATTCATAAAAAACTCATCCTGTGGCACAGGCAAATTGGTCATGGGCACCAATCCCACGTGTCGGTCACTTTGACTAATAACATGAAAGTGGACACTTGCTGTTATATCAAAGAGTCCAGGAGAAGCTAAAACTTGAGAAAGAGTCACCGGGGAACCATCTTCTACGTGTCCATAAAACCGCATAGGCTCCTTCTGATTATCTAATTCATCAAATGAACGATTTCCATAATCAAAAGTAATCACATACCCCTTTTTTATGACAGAGCCGATCTTTTTAATCCAATCCATGGCCTGCAAATTGACAGCGAAGGTGCGTCCTTGGGCTCGTTTCTCCCAATCTTTTTCATCCTTGCCTCCCAAAAGCAGCTTTAAGTATTCCATAATTTTAGGATCACTGCATTTTTGCCAGGTCTCATATAACTCGCCTTGAGAAGTGGCGCCAATATAGGATTCAAGAATATTTCCATTTTCAAATTTAATTCTACGTACGGGAAAGGTATCAGGAAGCTCATTAGAAATAAAAACACCTTGTACCCCTGAAAAACTTTTATCAACATCAAGAGCTGACCCTTCTTTCCAGAACACTTTAATCCTTGTTTCTGGAACCCCCAAGGAAATGTCTTCAGGTATAGGGATTTTATTGTCACGGAAAAGATCTTTTTGAATTTTAATAAGTTCGGGGCTAATCTCAAGGATAGTATACTTAATAGCCTGATACAATGAAGGGTATTCTTCTTCTATTTCCTTCAAAATATCCCGCGCCAAAATTCCTGTACCCGCTCCCATTTCTATAACCTCAAAATGTGCAGGAGAGCCCATATTCTCCCACATTTCATTCAATTGTTTGGCTACCCCCCTGCCAAAATAAGGGGACATTTTAATAGGAGCTGTATTAAAATCGTTTTTTTCTTCTGAATCTTGTGTCCCAAATTTGACGGCGCCTGAGGTATAAAATCCCAATTGCGGTGCATATAAACTCATCCTCATGAATTGTTCAAATGGGATAGCTCCTTCGTTTTGATGGATCTCCTTGATGATAAGCTGCTTTAGAGCATCCAGTCTTTTGGAATCATCCGCCTTGTGTAACATGGCCCTGTTATTCCCCGCAGAACGCATAGCCGCAGTAACCACCACTTCCCCAGAAGTAACAGCATTGTTGATTTGTAAAAGAACTTCCTGAGGAGCTGTTTTACTATCAAAAACAACCATTGCAGCTCCATATCCAAGGTTCGTTTCTTCTCCTTTTTCAAAGAAATGCAGGGAAACTCCTCCTGAAAAATATTTCCTTGGAATGGTCTTTTGAGTTGCAAGGTCTTGTTCTTCTTTAATGTAGTTGTAGACGCCTTTTTTGAAGGCCTGGAGGTAGCGTTGGTAGATGAGTTCGATGTCATTTGGGGCATTCTTACGTGTTGTTTTCACATTCAACGCTCTTTCGCTTGGCCACGCCATTGCCCTGGTTGGCAACGCTAAAATAACACTTTGTTTATATTCCACACCGATAACCTTATTTTTATCCGCGTATACTTGAGATAAAATACTGTCCTTAATTTTCTTCTTGTACCACGTGGCTAATATTAATGAATTGTATACTTGTCGTAATTGAGCAAAATTCTTGTTTTCATTAACCTCTTTTGTCAGTTGTGGAATAACGATTTCGCGGATAATTTTTGAGCCCAAGGCGTTGATTTCTCTGATTGGCGTACGGGGGTTTCCCTGGGATGCTTTCATATTCAATGCTACTTCGCCAGGCAACGTGCTTGGGGACACGTCCCTGAAAAACGGGACATGTCCCCTGGTTGGCATTAGGTTTTTACTCATAGCTAAATAATCCTCTTCAAGCATCACCTTTAATTTTGCCTCAACCACATACGCGGCCCCTGCCTTTTCATTCTCAAACACCTCCGCCTTCTCGGGCACTATCCACACCTTGTTAAAGGTGTTCACTGGCACATTCGTTGTCCCAAAACGCTTCCCTGCTTCTTCATAGACTCGCTTCCAAAATTTCTTGCCAACAGCACCTTCTGGATAAATTAAGGACGCTGTCATTTGCTTTAAGATATAATCTTCTGCCAGAAGGTCTCGCCCCATTTCAGTGAGCCCAAAACTATGCGGGATGATACGGTTTTTCTCATAAGGAGAGAGATTGACCCACAAATCTTTTTCTGGGATTGTTATGCTGGCCAGGAAGTATTTGATGAGTTTGGTGACTTCGTTCTTTTGTTGTTGGTTCTGGATTCCCGCTTTCGCGGGAATGACAGAAGAAGAACCAGGAATGACATTAGACTCACAGGGAATGACACCTCTGTCACCTGTATCCAAAACAAAATCAAAACGAAATGGATTATCTGGATAAACCTTAAGGCCTTTGAGGATGGGAGGATTAAATACCGAACTTTCATGCACCAGGACACCAGGCTTGGGCAATACCCACTCATCTGCTTGGGACAATGGCGTAAAATCTAAAAAATTAGCCATGAATACCCATAAAATAAAAAGATGAAGAATAAATGATTTATTCACGATGTTCCCTATTTCTGAATTATCCCGGATTTTGCCATTAACACTTCAAAGTATAAAATATTTATACTATAAAAAGCAACAGGAAGACGTTGAAAGAGAGAGGAAAATTGAATGGGGGGACTATTTTAAAAAGACTATTCAAATTCTAAAGATGTTTATGTCATAAACAAATGTTTCAGATTCATGACATCACGAAATGGAATGACACCTAACATCTTACCTTCTTTATCAGTCACCGGCAAAGCGCGAAAGCCGTAACGGGCAAACATTTCAGAAGCATCTTTTAACGTGCTATCCACACCAAGGCTGATGACCTTGCTTGTCATCATATCTTTAAGACAAACCTTTGCATCCACCGAAAGAAGCTCCTTTAAATCAACCACACCCAATAAATAGCCTTTATCATCCAGGACATAAATGTACATAATGACATCCTTGCCCTTGGCCTGCTGTTGAAATTCGGATCTCACCTCTTCTGCCGTCATCTCAGGAGAAAATCTTAAATATTCACTAACCGCAAAATCTTCTATCTTTTCCTCTTGTTTCTCCAAAATACTTCTTATTTTTACTGCATTTTCATTATTCAACAATTTAAGAAGCACATTGACCTCGCCCCACGGTAAAACAGAAAGAATGTCCGCAGCCTGGCCTGGAGTCATATCATTAATAAGCTGGGCTGCCCTTTCTTTTTTTAAGGAAGCGACCAGGTCTCTTTGAATACGAGGGTCTAACTCCTCAAGGGTATCAGACGCATGTTCTGTATCCAATTCCTTAAAAATTTCCATACGCTCTCTGGGGCCTAATTCCTCCAAAATATCCGCAATATCAACCGGCGACATTTCAGCAACTTGATCCTTTAAGACCTTTAATTTCAAATCCCCTTTAAAACTGCTTATCTCTTCTGGCAAGGGCTCCACATAACTCCAAGCCACGGCTTGTTCCCCAATCTTTAAAGCAAGTGTACTGATAAAATCAGCAAGCCCGCCTAAGCCAACACGCCGAAGAAGCCCATTTTTACTTAGGTCCACACCTGTCACATAGAGACGACCTTTATTAAGAACCATTTTCACATCATAAACAACCTCAACCTCCCTGCCTTCTGTATCGAACACCTTTTTATCAAGGATATAATCTTTTAAGAGCACCGCACCTTCCGCTGGAGTAACCGTATAGTCCTCAACGGATTCTATATCGATGACGATACTTTTAGGCTCAATGGAGCAAACCTTCTCCCATGGAACTAAAAGCTGCGGATCCCCCATAGGCCGTTCAATAATCAAATGGGTCACATCAGCAAATTTTTCACGATCGATGATAACAAAATCACTTAACTTGCCCACCCGCTTTTGAGAGGACAGATAGACATTAGTATTGACGATCCCGCTCAAAAAAAACGTTTTTTCATGACCGTTCATAATCAACCCTTTTTAATCGACACAAACAGTTTAAAAAAGAGTAACCCGACTAATAAAAGCAGATAAAGCCGCAAGCAGAACAAAGCAACCTTGGTGGCCTTGTTTGTTTTGAGGGCTGGTTTTGCGTATTTCTTATTAATCGCCCTAATGGTTTCAACCAAATCATGGATAGCTTTTTTAATTCCCATATCTTATTTCCTATTTAAATAAATTTGGGAACAGGGTGGTTATCCCAAACAAGGTTGATAAGACGATAATAAGCGCTACAATAGAAATATTCATGATATTATCAAATAAGGTGTTCTTTAATTTACCCATCGTCTCTTCATCATTAAGCAATAAAATCAAAAACACTAACGCGGCCGGCAATAAGGTCACCGCGATAACCTGAACAAAAAGAGTAATTAAAACAAGCGGCGCCCCTGGTATTAAGACGACCGTTCCTGCCGTAATAAGCGCAAAAAAATAAAATATATAAAACCAGGGAGCTTCTCTCACTTTATAGTTAAGTGAATGGGCCCATCCAAAAACCTCACCAAAGGCCCAGGAACTAGCCAGGGAGATACAAACTGCCCCCAAAAGACCTGCATCAAAAAGACCTATCGCCAGCAAAGTCCCAAGGTATTTATTAACCCCCATCAATTTTTGCGCCGCTTGGCCTGCGTCCGTCACATTAGATCCTACCAAAACCGTACCTGTTACAATGATAATAAAAACAGCGACCAATACTGTAAATAATGCTCCTATGGCCGTATCTATTTTCCCGCAGGTAATATCCTTTATCTGCATGTTCTTATCCACAACCGCGCTTTGCTGGAAAAAAATCATCCATGGGGCAATGGTGGTCCCAATATTGGCCATCAACATAAAAAACAATTCATTGGTCAGGCCACCAGGAGGCATATGAGGAATAACAGAATTACAAAGGACATCACTCCACGAAGGATGGATAATAAATGCTGCAGGAATATAAATCAAATTCAAGGCACAAAAACCCATGACAATTTTTTCCCATGTCCAATAACGCCCTTGCAAGACCATCCAACCCATCAGCAAACACACGGTAATAACAGTCAACAATCTCGGTATGTGGAATATGCCAAGAGCTGCTGTCATACCGATAAACTCAGTAACCAAGGTCAGCCAATCGGTGAGTATCAAATCAAAAAGCGAAAACCATCCCCAAAAAGGACCAAAGGCATGAAAAATCGCTTCCGCATGCCCTCGTTTAGTTACTGCACCAAGTCGAACAGTCATTTCCTGCACGAAATACGCGATGGGGCCCAAAATAATTAAGAACCATAATAAATGAAGGCCATATTTCGCACCTGTCACCGCATAGGTCGTGATACCACCCGCATCATTATCTGCGACCATCACGATGATGCCAGGCCCCGCCAGAATCAAATACAGTTTCAAGGCCTTCCATAACCGACGGTATTTATAAAATAAATTAGCCCAGATATTCATAAATTTCCATCCAACTTGATTCCCAATCTTCCAAAAAAATGGTGCGCCTGACCCGAATCGAACGGGTAACCTACTGCTTAGGAGGCAGTCGCTCTATCCAAATTGAGCTACAGGCGCATCACCATATATTTAATATTTGTCTCGGTATGGCTCTAAAGTTTTTAAATATTCAACCGGAGGATTATACCCTAAAGATTGGGCTTCTGCCAGATAATGTATGGCTTCTTTAAAATCCCTGGACTTAAACGACAAAATAGATAAATTGACATAAGCATCCTGATGACGGTGATTGATAACCACTGTTTTTAAATAAGCGGCAATAGCCTCTGCATTTTGACCTAAATTCGCGTACACATTACCCAAATTATAATAAGCTTCCGCGTTTTTGGGGTCAACCTCCACCGCTTTTTCATAATAATTGATGGATTCCCTTAACTCACCTTGGGATTCACTTAAATAGCCTAAATTAAAATAAGCACTTGCATTATCAGGCGCTAAATCAATAACCTTCAGATAAAATTGACGGGCTTTGAGCTTGTCCCCTAAGGCATTCCAAATGAGACCTTGATTGAGATACCCGGAAACATTTTTCGGATGTAGATGCACCAAGCGTTCATAAACCCTCAAAGCAATCTTTAAATTACCTGTATCACGATAAAGATTAGCCAAATTATGCAACGCCCCTTCATGATTAGGATCTATTTGAAGGGCCTTGGCATAAAAACGAATAGCTTCCTCTTTACCTCCCACCTGCTCATATAATAAAGCTAAATTGTAGTAATCTGCGGCATTATACTTTTTTCGTTTAGATAATTGTTCAAAGTCAGCCAACACCTCTTCACGTTTTTCTTTATAAAGAACATTACTCGGATTATCCACAATCGCACGGCCATAAGCCTGGACAAGGGCAATATCAATCTTCTCATCATCAGGAAACATCGTCAAAAGACGAGAATACGTGGACACAGCCTCTTGAGGCTTGCCTAACATCCTAAAAGCTTCTCCCAAGTCCAAATAAGCCTCAGGCAATTGAGGATTAATTTCAATCATCTTCTCCAATAATGGAATAGCCTTGTCCCATTGCTTCTGTTCTTTGGCAAGTAAAGCCATCCCTTCATAAGCCCTTATAGAATGCTGGTCTTTCATCGCTGCTTGCTGATAAAATGTGTTAGCAGCAGTGAAGTCTCCCCTTTTCTTATACGCATCCCCTAAATTATTAAAATTCTCTGCAAAGGGATGCCTTTTGGCTTCATAGGTCCAAAAAGTAACCGCGGATTGACGTACACTTATCTCAAAAATACTGCTCCAAATAATAAAACACCCAAAAACACCAATCCCCATCCAAAACAGGACGCGCACAATCATTTCTTGTGATTTTAAAAAGCAATAAAACCGAGGGGTCATTGCGGCTAAAAGAAAGAAAAACACAAACGAGGCTACATATAATCCTATGAAACGAAAAGGCCCCCATACCAAAAAAACAGAAGGTTGGGAAATAAAAAAAAGAAAAACAAAGAAAGAAACCCAGGCTTTAGTAATTTTTAAATAACGCGCGAAAAGCACAAACAAAACCGAACATATACAATGTCCAGTTAAAGAAAGTAATGAAATATTCATGGAAATAAGAAGAACCGCGCGTTAATACTGGATGATTGAATCAATCGGAAGATCTTTAAGCTTCTCTTTACCTTTGAGGAATTTTAATTCCACTAAAAAAGCCACTCCAACGATCTTTGCCTTCTGTGATTTTAACATATCCACCACTGCCCTCACAGTCCCTCCTGTGGCTAAAAGATCGTCGACCACAAGGACCCTGGCATTGACACCTACCGCATCTTCATGCATTTCAAGGGTGTCCGTACCATATTCTAATTGATAGGTGACACTCTTTGTCTTATAAGGCAACTTCCCTTTTTTACGTACTGGGACAAAACCTGCGCCCAATTTATACGCCAAGGCAGAGGCAAAAATAAAGCCCCGGGCCTCAACACCAACCACGTATTCAATTTTTGACTTCTTAAATGTCTGAGCCATCGCATTAATAGACTTCTTAAACGCCTTTGCATTCCTTAAGAGCGTGGTGATATCCTTGAATATAATGCCTTTTTTGGGAAAATCCGGAATATCCCGTATATATTTCTTTAGCTCAGATGTCTTCATAATCTCCCCTTATTTCCCCATAGATTCAGCCTTAATTAGTTTGGCTGACAGGACTTCTTTAACAGGCAATCTAGCCTTTCCATGGCTGATTTGATAAAGCATTTCAAGACCTAAACGTCCCATTTCAATTAAAGGTTGCGCTACAGTGGCCAAGGGAATAGAACAATGAGCCCTTAATGGATTATCATCAAATCCACAAATGGCCAATTCTGAAGGGATAGCAATCTTTTTAGATTTAGCCACATCAATGGCTTCCATGGCCATCACATCAGACGCTGCAAATATGGCGGTTGGCCTTTGTTTTAATTTAAGAAGTTCTGCGGCTGCCTGACGAGCAGGAGTGCGTAAAAAAGCCCCTATCTTCACATATTCTTCATCAGGGGCCATGTGATGCTTCTTAAGGGCTGCATTATACCCGTCAAGACGAACAAGACCGGCTTGTGTCGATAAATCACCAGCGATAGTGGCAATATGCTTATGCCCCATCTTAATAAAATTCTCCACCACTTGAAGAGCCGCCTCATAATTATTGACCGCAATATAATTGATAGGTTCATGGATGATATTATTCAAAACCAGGCATGGCATACCTCTTGTTATCGCTTTTTTGACAATATCGATATCATTGTCAATGTCTGCGAATAGAATACCATCCACATATTTACGGTCTAAAAGAGTCGGATCCAGCCATGTTTCATGGCTAGACCTGTCAGTAATATGGACAAGGAAGTCCACATTCAAACGGCTAGCTGCCAAATTAACACCCTTAGTGATTTCGCCTGTATAATAAGAATGAAAAATATCTTCAAATCTAGGCAATATTAATACGTAAATAGGTTTACGTTTAGTGGCCATAAGACTCCTTATGTTTCACTTTCCTTAAACATGTTTTTCATTTTATCCATGGTCAAGGCTTCTATTTGCCTGACCCTCTCACGAGAAAGGCCAAGTTTACGGGCAATTTGGGCCAAGGTATGCGTCTGGCCTTCTTTAAGACCAAAACGCATCTCAATAATCTTCCTTTCCCGCTCATCAAGCCCCTCAAGTATGGCCTGCGCCCGTTCTTTATTAAGGAAGGTGGCCACCGTTTCATCAGGAGCGCTCATGTTTTCATCTTCTAACATATCCTTCATCTGTCCTTCACCATCTTCACCAACAGGTGCATCGATGCTGGACATTTTTGTCACCGCTCCCTCTAATTCACGGACCTTCTCCATGGTGACCTTCATCTTCTTAGCGATTTCAGCCGTCGTAGGCCTGCGGTGCATGGCCTGTGTCAATTTTTCTGTCGCTTTTCGGAATTTAAGAATTTCCTCATTCAAATAAACAGGCACGCGGATCATCTTGCCTTGATCAATAATAGCCCGAGAGATAGCCTGCTTTATCCACCAGGCCCCGTAGGTTGAAAACCTGAATCCCTTGCCAGGGTCAAACTTGTCTACCCCTCGCATCAAGCCAATATTGCCCTCTTCAATCAAGTCCCCTAAAGCAATGCCCAAATTGGTATAACGCTTGGCGATATTAATAACCAAACGCAAGTTGGCGCGGATCATGGCTTCACGCGCCTTCTTGTCTCCTTTTTGGATTCTCCGGGCCAAAGTCACCTCTTCTTCTGCCGTGAGAAGCTCTATGTTCTTTATCTCTTTTAAATAAGACTTGATTGGATCCATTTTTTTAAATATTACTTTTTCTTTGTTGTTTTCTTTTTAATAACAACTTTTTTATCACTAATAGCTTGCTGTGCTGCTGCCAGACGGGCAATAGGCACCCGGTAAGGTGAGCAGGATACATAATTCATACCGATTCTATGGCAGAACTTGACACTCGCTGATTCTCCACCATGCTCGCCGCAGATACCAATTTTAAGGTCCTTACGTGTCGAACGACCAAGCTCAATACCTAATTTCACAAGCTTGCCCACCCCTTCCTGGTCAAGACTTTGGAAAGGATCATCCTTGAAAATACCTTTACCGCCTTCCTTTTCAGTAGCCACATAAACGGGAAGGAAACGACCTGCGTCATCACGAGAAAGGCCTAAGGTCATCTGGGTTAAATCATTGGTCCCAAAGCTGAAGAACTCAGCCACCTCGGCAATCTGGTCTGCCAAAAGGGCTGCTCGTGGTATCTCGATCATGGTGCCAACCATGTAATTTAATTTGACACCTGAGGCCTTGATAAGGGCATCAGCCACAGCCCTTGTTTGGGTCTCAAGAATTTTGAATTCTTTTTTATCCATGGTCAAAGGATGCATGATTTCAGGGAAAACCTTGATCCCTTCCTTCTTGCATTTGATAGCCGCCTCAATAATCGCGGTAATCTGCATTTCCAGAATTTCTGGATACGTGATACACAAACGACATCCGCGATGACCTAACATGGGATTAGACTCGTGTAATTGTTCGCAACGGTGCCTGATTTTTTCTGGCGAAAGCCCGGTAATTTTACTAAGCTTCCCAATCCCAGCCTCATCCTTTGGAGTAAACTCATGTAAGGGAGGATCAATAAGCCTGATGGTCACAGGAAACCCATTCATGGCCTTGAATATGCCATAAAAATCATCCCTTTGAAATGGCAAAAGTTTAAGAAGAGCTGCTTTACGGGTTTCTGGTGTTTCAGCCACGATCATTTCTTGAATAGCTAAACGACGCTCCTCAGTATCAAAGAACATATGCTCTGTACGGCAAAGCCCGATACCTTCAGCACCCATTCTCACCGCGTTATCCGCATCATAGGGCGTATCCGCATTCGTACGCACCTTGATGGTACGGAAAGTATCTGCCCATTTGAGTATTGTATAATAGCTCTCTGGAAGCTCTGGCTCTTTAAGGGTCAAATCTCCCATATAAATATCACCAGCAGAACCATCCAAGGTCAGATAATCGCCTTGTTTGATTGTTTGACCTCCAATGGTCATGACCTTATCATTATAGTTAATATCCAAAGCCTCACAGCCGACGATACAGCACTTACCCCAACCACGTGCTACGACAGCAGCGTGAGAGGTTTTACCACCCGTCGCTGTCAATATCCCTTTGGCGGCGTGCATACCACCAACATCTTCAGGGCTTGTTTCTTTACGGACTAAAATAACCCTGTCCCCATTATGGGCAAACGCCTCTGCTTCCCCGGCCGTAAAAACAACCTTACCTGCAGCAGCACCTGGAACAGCATTGATACCGCCCGCTAAACGAAGCTTTTTCAATTGGTCAATACCTGTTTTCTTGCTATCAATGACCGGATAAAAAAGGCGTTCAATATCCTCAGACGAAAGACGACTAACAGCCTCCTCCTTGGTAATGACTGGTTTTAGGGCCGCATCTGCATATTTCTTAGGCAGGTATCCTTTCTTTATCAATTCGTTCGCTTGGGCCTTTGTTAAAAGTGGCTGGGTTGCATGATCAACCGCTATACGGAAGGCCGCGGCAGGAGAGCGTTTGCCTGTACGGCACTGCAACATATAAAGCCTCTCGTCTTCAACGGTAAATTCCAAATCCTGCATTTCCTTATAATAACTCTCCAAAATGGCCCGAACAGCGCAAAGTTGGTCATAAGCCTTTGGCATCTGATCTTTAAGGGTGGCAAGCTTCAAAGGAGTACGAATACCAGCGACCACGTCTTCACCTTGGGCATTAATCAAATAATCCCCATAGAATGTGTTCTCGCCTGTATTGGGATCACGGGTAAAACAAACACCTGTTCCGCTATTTTCGCCTTTATTACCAAAAACCATCTGGACGACATTAACAGCAGTTCCTTTAAGGTCTGTGATTTTCTCAACCCTGCGGTAGGTCACGGCTTTCTCCGCTTCCCAACTGTTAAAAACCGCCATGATGGCACCCCATAACTGCTTCCATGGATCTTGCGGGAATTCCTCCCCCTTATTTTGTTTATAAAACGCCTTGAATTGGGCACAGAGTTCCTTGAGCTTGTCAGCGGGAATTTCTGGATCAGTCGCCACACCTATCTTATGCTTCATCTCATGCAGCATATCCTCCATCGGCTGCTTGGAAAGTCCCATGGCCGTTGAAGAATACATTTGGATAAACCGACGATACGCGTCATAGGCAAAGCGTGGATTATTTGTTTTTGCAGCCAAGCCTTCAACGCTTTTATCATTCAAGCCTAAATTCAAAATAGTTTCCAGCATCCCTGGCATCGAACGTGCGGCCCCGGAACGGACAGATACTAATAACGGATCCTTGTCATCACCCAATTTTTTATGAGTGACTTTTTCTAACTTGACAATTGCGTCCCTTACTTCTTTTTCTAAGGTTTTAGGAAGTTTACGACCAAGTTGATAATACTCTTCACACGTCTGAATCGTGATGGTAAAACCAGCTGGCACTGGAATCCCAATAGAGGTCATCTCCATTAAACCTATCCCTTTACCGCCTAATACATTTTTTGTTAAATCTGCCCCTTTAGCCTCAGCCTTACCTGCACCGTAAGAAAAAACATGTTTGTTTGCCATTGCTTTCGTCCCTTACCCTTTCTAATTAATAATTTAAGAATTTTATAAAATTACCGGAGCCGTTCTTTTAAATATCCGGCCAGCCCCTCTAAAGAAACACGCTCTTGGCGCATCGTATCCCTGTCACGAACTGTAACTTGATTATCCTCAAGTGATTGTACATCGACAGTAACACAAAAATTTGTTCCCACCTCATCTTGACGGCGGTAAAGTTTACCTATAGCAGCTGTATCATCATACACGCAAACCATGTCTTTTTGAAGCTCTGATTTAATTTTTCTTGCGAGCCTTACTATCCCCTCATTTTTCTTTAAAAGAGGCAAAACAGCAACCTTGACAGGAGATAAAGCGGGATGAAATTTCATCACCACCCGTACGGCGTCGTTAACGGTTTCTTCATGATACGCATCCACTAAAAAGGCCAAGGTAGCCCTGTCACAGCCACCCGATGGCTCAATAACATGAGGAAAAAACTTCTCATTTGTCAAAGGGTCTTGATATTGCAAGTCCTTACCTGAAAATTTTGCGTGCTGTTTTAAATCATAATCCCCACGATTGGCAATACCCTCAAGCTCAGACCATCCAAAAGGGAAATTATATTCCACATCCGTACACCCTGCGGCGTAATGAGCCAGCTCCTCTTGACCATGTTCTCTTAATTTCAAATTCTCTTTTTTCATCCCTAAACCAATATACCAGTTAAAACGCGCCTGTATCCATTCGCGGTATTTATCAGAAGCTTCCTCAGGTTTACAAAAATATTCAATTTCCATTTGTTCAAATTCTCGGGTGCGAAAGGTGAAATTACCAGGAGTTATTTCATTACGAAAGGACTTGCCAATTTGAGCAATCCCAAAGGGGAGCTTTCGATGGGTGGAATCAATCACATTAGCGAAATTCACAAAAATCCCTTGAGCTGTCTCAGGCCTTAAATAAACCACTGACGATGAGTCCTGCATGGCTCCAAGATTGGTTTGAAGCATCAAATTAAAGGCCCGCTCATCGGTAAATTCACTGCCCCCACAAAAAGGGCATTTTCCTTTGTTGAGCTGATCAGCCCTCAAGCGCCTGGAGCATTTCGTATTCTTGCAATCAACCATCATATCAGCAAAATTTGCGGTATGGCCAGACGCTTCCCAAGTCTTTGGATGCATGAGGATAGAAGCATCAAGCCCCACCACATCTTCACGATAATGCACGACAGACTGCCACCAGGCATTTTTAACATTGCGCTTCAGTTCACAGCCCAAAGGACCATAGTCCCAAGCACCGTTTAATCCACCATAAATTTCAGAAGATTGAAAAATAAAACCTCTGCGCTTGGCGAGTGAAACAATTTTTTCCATGAAATCAGGACTTGTCATAAGAGGATGATATTTTATCAAAACCTTAAAAAAACGCAACAAAAATTGAAAACGTTATCAATTTTAAAAACCAGCCCTATTTATAAACCTTATCACCGACGTTGACATCCTTGTCAACCTTAAGCCCAACCAACTGCCCCTTTCGAGCCACCTTGACATCCAGACTTTCAATCTGCATAGACCAGATCTTCTGAATAAACTTTTGCTTGAGACCCACAATAGTCAACTTGTCTCCTATCAAAATGGTCTGACCTGTCAGTTTCAGGACACAGACATTAATCCGTTTAAAATAATGAGTGATTTCCCCCACCTCTTTTAAAGCAGGATCAATAACAAGCCCTGTGTCTTTACGTAATTTTTGAGAAAGCGCAGGCTTAACTACCTTGGCCTTAGATAGCACTTCTTTTTTGACTATCTTTTTCTTAAACTTCTTGGGCTTGATAGCCTTTTTCTTGACCACCTTACGACGAGAAGATTTTATCCTCTTTTTTGAGGACTTAATCCAAAACACCTCTTTGAGAAGGTCAATAAACTTATTTAACATGCGCTTTCATCAAATGGTAATTTTTTGAGCAATCCAGGAAATGATAGGTAATTCGACAAATAGACCTCTGATAGCCGCCACCATCCCCCAAAATGAACACAAGAAAAGAATAAAAAGAAAGGGCCTTAAAATCCAGGGAAACACAATACTAAGAACCAAGGTCGCTGTTTCTGCCACAAAAAGCACTAAACCTTGACGACCATGGTTTAAGACAAAATTATTGTTCTTTTTAAGAATCAAGGGAACTATGCAAAATACAGGCAAATACGCCAAAAGAGCATACATTTTTCCATCAAGGATATCTGTTTTATCAAATACTTCTGACTTAAGGTTCAAGACTTGACCTCAACCAAAGAATTAATATCGCCAAAAGAATTTCGTTCTTTGCGTGTATTCTGCGGGTCTTGTTGCCATTTCCCATCAACAATAAATTGATACTTATAAAGCCCGGGCTTCAAGTTTAGCCTCAAGTTCCAAACACCTTCACTATTAGACATCCTGCAGCTTTCATCTAATGACCAATCATTAAAAGAACCTGTCACATAAACAGATTTCGCGTCCGGAGCGTTTAAAACAAAGGCTGTAGGATTAAGAAGACCTTCTGTTTCTTTCTGGATTAATTCCTTCATGCGGACTGACGTCCCTTCTGCCAGAACAACTTCTTCTTGAGTATCTTGTTGAATCAAGGCTTTTTTCTTTTGGGCAACAGAAGCCACCTTGACTTCTTTTTCAACCATAAACTGACGACCGTCCAGGGTTAAAATTTCACGGGCCAAGCTAAAATAATCCTTAGACCCCCTGCAGTATTTATCATACCTGATGACCGACTCACCCATGACAGCCGCTTCTTTGAGTTTAACATTGGTATGAACAATGGTTTCAAACAGCATCCCTGTAAATTTCTCTTTTATCTTCCCAAGCATCACAAATGAATGTCTTAGCCTTGAGTCAAACATGGTGATCAAAACCTTTGCCAAAACAGGATGATTCAACCTCTCTCTAATCAAATGAACAATGTCCATCAAATGATCAACACCCTGCATGGAAAAACGGCTTGTCTCAACAGGTATAATAATTTCATCGCTAGCCCTAATGGCATTGACCGTTAAAAACCCAAGACTTGGCGGACAATCAATTAGTATATAGTCATACCGATCTTTTACTTCTGTTATGATGTCTGAGAGTTTCACCTCACGACCTATTTCATCCGCCAACTCCTGCTCCAGGGTGCCCACGAGAACATTAGAAGGGACAATGTCAAAATTTCTTGTCACCTGCTTGATAATATCCTTGATTTTTAATTTATGAGGAGTCAGCCTGGAGATACAGTTATAAAGGCTGTTTTGATCATCCATGTTAAGCCCTAAGGTTGCATGGGCTTGAGGATCCAAATCAATCAAAAGGGTCCTCTGTCCTTGAGAACCTAGCGTGGAGGCTAAATTAATAGCTGTGGTTGTCTTTCCACACCCACCTTTTTGATTTGCGATTGATATTATTTTCATAAAAATTTTTCTCCTCAATTTGAAAAACTAACCCCATCAACCAACAGCGCCCCTCGACGGAAATCAACATTCCACGCTTCAAGAACAAAAGAAACATCCGTTATCGTTGTCCAGTCAGTCAAATTTAATTTCTCAAAAGGAATACTGGCTTTCTTCCAACTTGAGGCCACATTTTGAATATAATAAATAGCCTGCTCATTCCTTTGATTTCCTATAACAACCTTGACTATCCCTGGATACGCCCCTTCTAAACCCCGCAAAGTAACATTCAAAGCTTTATATTTTGAAACATCCTTATTAGGGATAGTGATTGAAAATGTTTTAGTCGCCGGGAACGGATCATTAAGATCATAAACCACGCGTATAGGATTATTATTAAGCGCATAAAAAACCTGCGACTTTAACGCTGCCCTTCCTGTCAAGAAAGCTGTAAAACCATACACCGTCGATATAGTTATCACCGCTGTAATAACAATATTAATAACCAGAAGCGGACGATTGACTGGCTTCGGTTTGCTCTTTTCAGGCGCGGCGTCTTCCTTCTTGCCTAAATAAACCTGGGCAAGATGATCATATATTTCATCACGGGTCATGCTTCTGACTACCCCCGAAAAAATGACAAGTATTTTGTTTTTAATATGTTATGACTGATTATTTATTATCATAACAAAGAAAATAAAAATAAAAATAATTATGTAAAAAATTTTTTATCAATGGTTAAATAAAAAAGAAGCAAGAATACTTCGACGAGAAAATAAAAAATTGGGACACGCTGCATAAAATAAAACAGCAACGTGTCCCAATTTCTTACATGACTTTAATTAAAACTTCACTGCAACAGAGGCAAGCGCCTGGCTTGCGGCTTTACGATTAATATTCGAGAACGCATCAGCTGGCATAAACCAGCCTAAGACCAAATTAAAATCAACATCTTCAGAATAACTATATTTGAGTTTCACATCGTATTCATTACCCAATCCCCTCTGCCCCTTGTTCTTGGTATCAGGATAAAGATAAAGATAATAATTTGGTTGAGTCATAGACAACTCATTGTTATCACCAAAACTATCTGCGGCCCAAACATTGCTCCATGTAAAAGACGCCTTCACATCTTGCAAAAGATCGACGGAAGCGCCCGCTGATAAAACATTCAAATTTCCCAGATTAAACAGAGTTCCATAAATCGTTCCCGCGCCAAAATCACTCATAAAGGAATGCCATTGAGTGTAATATTTGGCATCTTTTGAATCGCTGCTGCCGTAATTAGTCTCTGCCATCTTATCACCAGACATATAGGTATACGCCACATTAACAGAGGGTTTATATTTTGTCATAACAGGAAGCGCGTAGGTGGCCATCACTTGACCAGCCATTGCCCTCCGTTTTTCTGCCGCAGTCACAATATCATCCACTGTCTGGTTGCCAAATTGCATCGCAAACTCACCTTGAATGTTTAACCCTTGGAATGGATTTGTACTAAAACGGAATCCCGGAATATACCACTTGTCGCCCTTGTTAGCCACCCCATCAACAATAATCGTTTCTTCTCGACCAGCAATACCTGCGAACATGTATTGCTCTAAGACAGTGTTCCAGGAATCGTTGAGCTGATAATTAAGATTATAGCCATAAACATTAATACTTTGACCGCTTGTTAAATTAGCCAATCCACGCACTGAATCCAATGTCTGAACAAGCTTAAAATAAACTAAATCGATGGTCAAAGGTTTATAATCCAAAACAACCTTGACACCATCTGCGGATCTTCTTAACGACAAATCCTGGTCAATATACGCCAAAGGGCCATTGCCTAAATTAAAATTATTATTGCCAATAATAAACCCATTTCCATAATAAAATATCTGACGCCCCACCGTAATGCTTAACGGTGAATATAAAAATTCACGCAAGGTGATAGAGGCTAAATACAACTGAACATTAGTGTCATTCGCATAATTCGTGTTATTATCACTACTGTTCTCATTATTCCACACCCTCTCATTAATCAAACCAACCGTCGTTGACACATTATCCGTAAGGTCTGCATCAATACGAAGACGTGTTTGAGTCAAAAAGATATTCTGACTTTTAAGACCATGATTCACCGCTTGTGTCGTGGCCATCCCTAAATCAAAATCCTGACGATCCACAAACGACGTTGTAATGTCCCCGCTAATCTTAACATTTTGAACAGCCGCAAAAGCAGGGACCACAAAAATCATCATAAAAACCATCACTAAGAACTTTTTCATTAGACCCCTCCCCCTTTTGATAAATTTCCCCCGTCCAGGTTTCCCTGGACGGGGGAAATAATACGTTTAATGGATTTCTCCAGAATTAAAACTTAACGGCAACATTGGCAATGGCCTGGCTTGCCGTATCCCTATTGGTATTAGCTAACGCGTCTCCAGGAATATACCAGCCAACAGTAGCACCAAAAGACACGTCTTCGGTGTAATCATACTTTACATTGACATCATATTCATTCCCCAACCCACGGCGATTTGCCTTTG
Source organism: Candidatus Omnitrophota bacterium (assembly GCA_015233375.1). Lineage (GTDB taxonomy): Bacteria > Omnitrophota > Gorgyraeia > Zapsychrales > Fredricksoniimonadaceae > JABDGZ01. Next base: position 20,497 of record JADFXW010000006.1, read on the forward strand.
TTACAGGATTATAAACACTTAACCCTGAGTTAGGCTGAAACATATCAAGCGGGTTATTAGTTAAATTATATGCATCTGCTGCCAATAAATTCGTCCATGTGAAAGACGTTGTCACATCTTCTATGGGGCTTACGGAAGCTCCTGCAGAAAAAATGTTCATATTAGATGCGGCAAATAACGTACCATAAATGGTACCTGCCCCAACATCCCCCATGAACGGATCCCACGCGGTGTAGCGTTTAGCATCCTTTGAACCAGAACCTGAATAGTTCCGATTAGCCATCTTATCACCTGAAAGATAGGTATAAGAGGCATTTAAGGTGGGCTTATATTTAGTTAACACCGGCAATGAATACGTTGCCATCAACTGGGCCGCCATCGCATGACGAGGCTCCGCCGTCTCGGAACCAGAATCATCGATAATCTGGTCTCCCATCTGAAGAGCGAGCTCACCCTGGAGATTTAACCCTTTTATAGGATTAGTGCTGACATGAAACCCCGGGATAAACCATTTTTCTCCCTTGTCTTGAGCTCCCACATAAGCTTTACCTTGAACACCAATAAACACATACTGCTCAAGGACCGTGTTCCAGGCATCATTTAACTGGTAATTGGCATTGTACCCATAAATATCAGAACCTTGGCCGCTTTCTAAACCAGCCAAACCTCGAATAGAATTATTACTCTGCGCATGTTTGATATAAACTAAATCAATGGTTAATGGTTTATAATCCAATACAGCCTTGACACCATCCAGACCTTTTCTCATGCTCAAGTCTTTAGTAATATACTCTAAACTCCCGGAGTTTTGAAGATAACTGTTATCACTAATAACAAGCCCATTGCCATAATGAAATAATTGACGCCCAATCGTCACGCTCAGCGGAGAATACAAGAATTCACGCAAGGTGACAGACGCCAAATATAACTGCACGTTTGTATCATTAGCGTAATTGGTTTTCCCTGCAGAATCACTGCTGTTTTCAGCATTCCACACACGCTCATTAATCAAACCAATAGTGGTGGAAACGTTATCCGTCAGATCCGCATCCACACGAAGGCGGGTTTGCGTTAAAAAAATATTCTGATTCTTAAGACCAACACCGACCCCTGCTTGATTGAGACCAAGATCAAAATCATTCCTTCCCACAAAAGAAGTCGTGATATCCCCGCTTACCTTAACATTTTGAACAGCCGCAAAAGCCGGAGAAGACAACACCATCATCAATGCTATAACTATAAATTTTTTCATCAATCTTTCTCCCGTTTATAAATTCCCCCGCCTAAGGTTTCCCTTAGACGGGGGAATTGATGAGTTCTACTGGATTTCTCCAAAATTAGAACTTAACAGCAACATCGGCGATGGCCTGGCTTGCTGTATCACGATTCAGATTGGATAAAGCATCACCAGGAACATACCAACCAACAGTGACACCGAATGAAACATCTTCGGTATAATTGTACTTGACGTTGACATCATACTCATTACCTAATCCCCTCTCACCGGTTGTCTTGGTGGCAGGATTAAGAACGCCAGTACCCTCATTGGGTTGAAAGATTAAAAGCGGATTATTGGTATTATAGCTATCCGCTGCCCATAAATTGCTCCATGTAAAGGAAGCTGTAACATCTTCCAAAGGACTTACTGAAGCTCCCCCTGAAAGAATATTTAAGTTGCTCATTGGATACAAGGTGCCATAAATAGTACCTGATCCAATACTGCCTTCCAAAGGACTCCAAGCAGTAAAATGCTTAGCATCCTTATCGCCTGATGCGGAATAGTTCTCATACTGCCTCTTATCACCAGAAAGATAGGTGTAAGACATATTCAATGTCGGCTTATATTTGGTTAAAATCGGCAAAGAATAAGAGGCCATCACTTGAGCGGCCATGGCACGAACAGGCTCAGCAGCAACCTTGTTGTTTTGTTTCACGTTCTGATCACCTGCCTGGAACGCTAACTCGCCTTGAATATTCAATCCTTTAATAGGATTGGTACTGGCACGTAACCCAGGAACATAGAGCTTATTCCCTTTATTTTCACCAGCAATACCAATACTATCACAATTGTTTAAACACCCTTTCCCTATAATACTAGAGAACAGGTATTGTTCCACAACGGTATTCCAAGCATCATTTAATTGATAATTAAGGTTATACCCATAAACACTGGAACTTTGACCACTGCGTAAACCTGCTAACCCTCGAATTGACTGTACTGACTGTTGACTCTTGAAATAGATCAAGTCAATGGTTAAAGGCTTATAATCCAAAACAACCTTAACACCATCATTAGCAGCTCTCAAATTCAAGTCTTGAGCAACGTACTGTAATGGACCAGAACCTTGACTGGCTGGACCATTACCCAGGACCAAGCCATTGCCATAAATAAAGGCCTGACGCCCAACAGTTACAGTTAACGGAGAATACAAAAACTCACGTAACGTCACTGTTGCCAGATACAACTGCACGTTTGTATCATTAGCGTAATTGGTATTTGCATCAGAGTTGTTTTCAGCATTCCACACACGCTCATTAATTAACCCAACAGCAGTGGACACATTATCCGTTAAATCAGCATCCACACGAAGACGGGTTTGTGTAAGAAACATGCTTTGACTCTTAAGACCAGTATCATCGGCATTACCTAATGCACCTACACTGGTCATGCCTAAATTAAAGTCATTACGATCTACATAGGAGGCGGTAATGTCTCCGCTAACCTTCACGTTTTGAACAGCCGCGAAAGCCGGAGCAGCCAAAACCACCATTAAAGCTGCAACTAATATTTTCTTCATTTTTTTCTCCCTCAGAGATTTAAGAAGATTAAAAACTAAAAATATATATCTAGGTGTCTATTGGCCTAGGAAATGACAATATAGACCCCAAAAGATGATCTCTAACCGTTCTATCTCATCCCTCCTTTCTCGGCTACGTTTGAAATCACCAGGGTGAAAGACCTTTAAGCCTTACAGCTTAAAGGAATCTGAAAGGCAAGCAATATCCTTCCAGATGGTTTTTATTCTGCCATAGGCATAATAGGGTGTCAAGGGGAAATTAAGGAAAATTAAAAGAAATTTACGATGAGTTATAAACTGCTGAGAACAATAAATTTGCTATTCATTTTCCTGCTTATGGTGTTTAATATCGCGTCCTTCAACTATATAAACAACCTCTTCAGCAATATTAGTAGATAGATCCGCAATGCGTTCAAGATTATGAGCAATACGCATTAATGCCAAGGCTCTGGGAATAATATCTTTTTTGCCGCGCATAAGAACAGTTAGCTCTTTGAGTATCTTATCCCCAGCCTCATCCACCACATTATCCATGGAACACACAGACTGAGCCATATTGACATCCTCATTAACAAAGGAATTAATGGCATTTTTAAGCATAAGAACCGTATTTTCCCACATTTTTGGCAAATCGCTGTAAGATATTAAAGAAGGGTTAGCAATTAAATAAAGACCACTTTCAGATATATTGACCGCATGGTCCGCCATTCGTTCCAGGTCCTTGTTCATTTTAATAATCATAATAACCATCCTCAAATCCCTTGCCACAGGCTCAAATTGAGCAATAATCTGCACACACATCTCATCAATGGAGCGGTCATAGGCATTCACTCTTGGCTCCTGGTTTTTGACCACCTGATAGAGCATGTCCGCGTCCTTATCCAAAAGCCCCCTCATGCTTCGGCTTATCATATCCTCCACAAGACCTGCATCCTGTATTAATTGATGTTTTAATTCCGTGATTTTTTCTCTTAGCATATCGCCTCCTTAATACTACTTAACGCCAGTTCGATATAAGGATTGGAAGTCGTTTTTGAAAACTACTGTTGCCCCGCCAATCTTCATCACCGATTCTGAAAGACAGCCCGAAGGGCGTTGTCTTTCTGAAATATTAGAAAAGATTGGCGGAAAAAGGCAACTCGTAGTTGAAAAAATGACTTCCAATCCTTATATCAAACTCACTTAACCAAAACGGCCGGTGATGTAATCTTCCGTAATTTTACTAGATGGTTTTGTAAAAAAGTCCTTTGTTTTCGCAAACTCTATAACCTGGCCATGCATCAAGAAAGCCGTTTTGTCTGAAACCCTGGCCGCTTGTTGCATATTATGGGTCACAATAACTATGGTGTACTCATCTTTTAGATCTCCTATCAACTCTTCAATCCTGGCTGTCGCAATAGGATCCAGAGCAGAACAAGGCTCATCCATCAAAATAATCTCAGGATTAATGGCAATAGCACGGGCTATACATAAACGCTGCTGTTGTCCGCCAGAAAGAGACATCGCACTTTTACCTAAATGATCTTTAACCTCATCCCATAAGGCTGCCCTTCTTAGACTTTTCTCCACAATTTCTCTTAAAATCCTATTGTCCTTAATACCCACAATCTTTAAACCATACGCAATGTTTTCATAAATCGATTTCAAAAAAGGCGTTGATTTTTGAAAAACCATCCCGACTTTACGCCTTAAACTCACCACATCCGTCTCAGGAGCATAAATATCGACACCATCTATTAAAACCTGACCCTCCACACGGATTAAAGGAATCAAATCATTCATGCGGTTAAAAATACGAATAAGCGTTGATTTTCCACAACCAGAAGGGCCTATCATCGCCACCACCTGGCATGGCTCAATGGCCATGGAGATGTCTTTCAAGGTATGTTGCTCTCCATAATAAAAATTCAATTTTTTGAGTTGTATGCTTCCAACTGAATTTTTCATATTTTATTTTCCTGCTGACCAGCGATTACGACGCATAACATAAAACTGTGCCCAACTGTTTATCAGCAAAACCATCAAGATTAAAACAATCGCCCCTGCCCAAGCCTGACGATGCCAATCATCAAAAGGAGATATGGCGTAACTAAAAACCTGCAAAGGCAATGCCGCAATAGGCTGTGTTAAAGAATGCTGCCAATAATGATTACCAAAGGCGGTAAACAACAAAGGGGCTGTTTCCCCTGAAACCCTCGCCAAAGCCACCATGATACCTGTTGTAATGCCAGCCAAGGCAGAAGGTATCACAATATCCAGGGTAACTCGCCATTTAGGCACGCCTAATGCAAGGCCTGCTTCCTTTAATTGGTTTGGCACCATACGCACGAATTGTTCACTGGTACGTGTTATCATGGGAATCATCATAATCCCTAAAGCAAATCCTCCTGAAAAAGCTGAAAAACCCTTCATAGGCAGCACACAAACAATATAGGCAAAAATGCCGTACACTATCGATGGTATCCCATTCATGACATCTGACACAAAACGAACCACCTGGGCAAATTTATCTGATGCATATTCACTCAAATATACCCCAGCACCAAGCCCAACAGGAACACCCACACAAACCGCAAGCCCAAGCAAGATAAATGTTCCTGCAATCGCATTGGCCATACCGCCACCCTTCTCTCCTACAGGCTTTGGTAAATGGGTAAAGAAATTCCAATTTAATGCGGTAATTCCTTTAATAAACAAATGCAGCAAAATATTAAAAAGTATAAAAAGAACACTCACCGCGCATAACAATAAAACACCGACCATGACCTTATCCCATAAGGCCCGTCTCCTGCGTGTCCTTTGAAAAGAAGCTTGAATCATTTCTCTCATTTTGTTGCCTCTGACGCTCCCTTTGTAACAGACCAAATCAAAAATCGCGCCAAAATATTAACAAGAATAGAAACTAAAAATAAAACCAACCCTATTTCAATCAAAGACGATAAATACATATTACCAGCAGCTTCTGCAAATTCATTCGCAAGAACACTGGCTAAGGTGTAACCTGGAGAAAATAAAGATGAGGATATCGTTGGATTATTACCAATAATCATGGTCACAGCCATTGTCTCCCCAATAGCCCGACCCAGCGCTAGAATCACAGCTCCTAATATCCCCGCTTTTCCATAACTTAAAACAATATTAAAAACAGCTTCCCACCTGGTTGTGCCTAAGGCTAAGGCGCTTTCCTTATATACAGAAGGCACTGCCAGAATGACCTCACGCGAAACAGAGATAATAAATGGAACAATAATAATAGCTAAAATAATACTGGCTGCTAAAAAACCTACCCCATAATTAGGGCCTTGAAAAAAAGGCAGAAACCCAAAATATTTTCCAAGAAAAGGCTGTACAGAATGCCTCATAAAAGGAACTAACACAAAAATACCCCACAACCCATAAATAACACTTGGTATGGCCGCAAGAAGATCTACTAAAATAGAAATCACCTTGGATACCTGTGGCGAGGCGTATTCCGCTAAATAAATGGCTGCCCCAACCCCAATAGGTACAGCTAATAACAGCGCTACCAAGGACGTAAGGCAAGTCCCAAAAATAAAAGGCAAAGCCCCAAAATTTTCGGCAACAGGGTCCCAAACACTGCTAACAAAAAAAGAAGCCCCAAACTTAGTTAATGAAGGCAAAGAAGATGATATTAATTGAAAAAAAAGACCAGCGACAAGGACTAAAATAGAAATTGGGAAAATCGCCAATACTCTTCTAAAAATTATGTCACTGGAATCTTGTCTGGCCATAATGATTTTAGGTAATCTAATTGTTATTCCCACGAAAGTGGGAATCCAGAACAAAAAAGGGTTGTATTTGAACTAGATTCCCGCTTTCGCGGGAATGACAATGGCTTTACTGAATATTTACAAGAACCCTAATATTTTACCTGTGTTAACCTTCTTTGAATCATTTCAACCACATTAGATGGAAGCGGCGCATAATCAAGATCTGCTGCATATTTCTGACCATCCGTGACCGCCCATTTGATAAAATCCACAATGGCTTTTCCTGTAACAGGCGAATCCATCTGTTTGTAAATCAAAAGCCAGGTGAAACTGACAATAGGATAGCTTTCAGGATTTGAACTATTAACTAAAGAAACCCTGAAATCTTCAGGAATGCTGGCCCCATCAGCAGCCTTAGAGGTGCTTTCCAAGGTAGGTTCAATATAATTACCACTTTGATTCTTTAAGAAAGCATATGGTAAATTATTTTGTTTGGCATAAGCTAACTCCACATAACCAATACTCCCTGACGTCTGCTTAATCATGCCAGCAACACCCTCATTTCCTTTACCACCTAAACCAAGCGGCCAATTCACTGATGTGGCTTTACCAACCCTTGCCTTCCAATCACTGCTCACTGAGCTTAAATAATCAGTGAAAATAAAGGAGGTCCCACTGCCATCAGAACGATGAACAACCACAATGCCCTGATTAGGAAGATTGACACCTGTATTTTGTGCTGCTATACGGGAATCATTCCATTGAGTAATCTTCCCTAAATATATATCAGCCAACACATCACCGCTTAGCTTAAGCCCCTTGTTGATTCCATCCAAATTATAGGAAACAACCACTGCTCCCATAACAGTGGGGATATGGTAAATTCTTCCAGGAGCCTGGGTCAATTGATCAATACTCATAGGACCATCCGTTGCCCCAAAATCCACTGTCTTAGCCAATATTTGCTTAATCCCTCCACCTGAACCAATAGATTGATAATTAAACTGAACTCCAGGATTCATTTTGCCATATTCATCAAACCATTTGGAATAAATAGGATACGGGAAGGTTGCCCCAGCCCCATTAATAAGAACCGCATCTGCAAAAGCTAATGACACCCCAACGACTAACCCTAACACTAATCCAATGATTTTCTTCATACATAGTCCTCTCTTATTTTATATTAAGACAAGTTTAATATAAGACATCTTCCAAATCTTATAGCGAACTCACGCCATATTATCGAAATTATTATTAACTTTTTTTGTTAAGAATATATTAAGAAGAAGTGAAGATTAAACCGGGAGAGGAAACGTTAAAATCTTTTCTTATACTGCAGATATATTTGGGTTTCATCTTCAGCATCATTGCCCTGAGATAATTGTGTCATGTAATTTTCTTGAGGCAATACGCCCTTTAAAATATTCAAACTCATGTTATCATTCAAATCTAACTCTCCGCTGATCTTTCTTGAATAAAAGGTATTCGTATCCCCCACAGACACAGACCTCTGGTCCATTTCAAGACCAAGCTTTAACCTATCTGTTAATTTAGTCTTAAGCCCAACCTGCTGCTGACTATTAATATCATTCAATGAATAATTTAAAAAATCCCTGGCTAATTCACCAGAAGTGATCCCATCAAACGGTGAATTAACAGGGCCAAAAGCATTACCTGTAAACAAAACACGTAAAGCATCTTGCGGCAGCATAGGAGGATCTGATGTTACCGTCAATTGCGGCTTTAAAAGCTCATCCTTGACCACCAAATGGATATACATATCCTCCACCTTCGCCCCAAGATGTATATCCAACAAAGGGTTTAACACATTCCCCTTAAAAAAAGCCTTGCTTTCACTTAAATCCAATTTAATTTTTCTGATAATGACATTCGCTTTATCAAATGTCATCTCACCGGACATTAATAGAACAGGAGACAAAGGCGCATTAAAAGTTAAATCAACCCCTCCTACACCATCCTTAAGCACCACTGATCTATATCTTATTGTATCCACTTGAAAATGGCCTTTGATACGGGGTTCAAAAATTGTCCCCATAACCTGCGCATCAGCATTCGTGATAAACCCCCGCAACCCCTGAACAATGTCTTTGATTGCCCAAAAACGACTAAACTGATAAATATCCACAAAATTAGAATAAAAATTACCACTAATTTGCCCTGCATGGATTTTCCCTGTAAACACAATAGGGTCACATTCAGGAACAAAAAGGCGAGCGTTAAAAATATCAACCTGATACAAAGAAGGTGTTAGAACAGGAATTCTAACTTTGATTTCTTGAATACGCACCGTGGACTCGGGTTGAAAAGGCATGGCCATAATCTTTACATCCTTAAGCACAAACCCGTGATGCAGGCTCCCCTCACAATGCCCTATGTGCATCCTGCCCTGGGACAAAAACTCGTATTTAAAACATCGGACCAATAATTTTGCCCCTGAAGGCGTTACAATCAGGTAGATGAACCCTGCGCTTAAAATCACAATAAAGGATAGCAAGGTCAATAAGACAGGTATAATAATACGGATCAACCAGCGCATAGGAATGATTTGAAATTATAAAGAATGTGCCCGAGAAATGATTTCAATAATGCCACGCCTGACCATCATCACTCCAATGGCCGCTAAAATAAGCATCATCACCTTAGACAAAGCCCGGGATCCAGCCCGTCCCAGAAAACTCATCAACACATCAGAATAGTAAAAAACAACCGCCACAATAGCAATGTTAAGAAACACTGCTATCAAGGTGACTAAAAGGCCATGGACACTCACGAGCATCAATGAAATGGTCAAAACCGCAGGCCCCACCACCAAAGGAGTCCCAATGGGCACTGCCCCTAATTCTGTCACAGAACCACGCCTGGCCTTGCCCTGGGAGGTTAAATCCACCATGGCCAGGCAAAAAAGAATAACTCCCCCAGCCACCATAAAGTCCCCCATGGTTATCCCCAAGAAACGGAATATCATATGACCCAAAAAAATAAAACCCATGGCTACCAAACTTGCAGTCACTAAGGATTGAAAAATAATAGCCTGTTTCTCTTGACGAGAAATTCCTTGGGTCAACGAAGCAAAAATAGGCAATATGCCTATCGCATCGACGGTAAAAAACATCGGGATAAAGGTAAGAAGGATTTCGTTGAGCATAGGATGAAGCTTTTTATAATTGTGGGCCCGCGCTCACGAGACTACGCCCATTAGGCGTATCCGTAAAAAGCTTAAAATTCTCAATAAACAAACCTGCTAATTTGCGCAGGGTGGCGTCATAAGCATTTTTATCAGCCCATAAATTTCTAGGGGTTAAGGTCTCATCCTTAAGGCCATTAATATGTTTCGGAATCTGCAAATTAAAAACAGGAAGGATTTCAAAACCTGACTTATCAATACTCCCGTCTAAAATAGCATCCACAGCCAAACGATTATCAATTAAAGGAATCCTGGTTCCTGTTCCATAAGATCCTGCAATCCAACCCGTGTTAATCAAATAAGCCGACGAGTGATGTTCTTCCATTTTTTGGGCTAAAATCTGGGCATATTTGGTGGGATGCACCATCAAAAAAGCCTTGCCAAAACAGGCTGAAAAGGTGGCCTTTGGTTCTTTAACACCAAGCTCTGTTCCTGCAACCTTAGCCGTGTACCCGCTTAAATAATGATACATCGCTTGTTCCTTAGTCAATTTAGAAACTGGAGGAAGGACCCCATACGCGTCACAAGCAAGAAAAATAATTTTGGACGGATGGCCGCCTTTAGACGGCGGTGGGACAATATTCTCAATATGGGAAATAGGATAGGAAACCCTGGTGTTTTCCGTCTTCCTGGCAGAGGCAAAATCAATATGCCCTTTTTCGTCCATGTCAACATTTTCAAGAAGCGCATCGCGCCGAATAGCCGCATATACTTCCCTTTCACGCAAAGGAGTCAAGCCTATGCATTTCGCATAACAACCACCTTCAAAATTAAAAACCCCATCATTGTCCCAGCCGTGCTCATCATCACCAATAAGGGCCCTCTTTGGATCCGTTGATAAGGTGGTCTTGCCTGTACCAGACAAACCAAAAAATAACGCGGTATCTTTATCCTTCCCCATATTCGCGGAACAGTGAAAAGATCCTATCCCTTTCAAAGGTAGAAAATAATTCATTATTGAGAAAATACCTTTTTTCATCTCGCCACCATACCAGGTACCACCAATCACCGTCATGCGCTCCGTTATATTAAAAGCCACAAACACCTCTGAACGAAGACCTAAACGCGTAAAATCCTTGCAGGTAGTTTTACATGCATTCAAAATGGTCCAGTCTGGCTTAAAACTCTTTAATTCTTCCGCTGAAGGATTGATAAACATATTCTTGAAAAAATGCGCCATCCAGGCCACTTCTGTAACAAGCCTGACAGAGATACGGGTATCTTTGTTAGCACCACAAAACCCATCCATCACATAAAGTTTCTTGCCGTTTAATTGTTTTTCAGAAATCTCTTTTAAATGAGCCCATGTTTGAGGGGTAATGGGTTTATTGTCTGATCCTGAAGATTTTCCATCCGCCCACCAAACGGTATCACGGGTATTATCATCCATCACAATATATTTATCTTGCGGGGACCTGCCTGTAAACCTGCCCGTATCCACAGCAACCGCGCCTAAAGAAGAAACAACCCCTCTCTCAAATCCTTCTAATTGAGGATTGGTTTCATGAGCAAACAACTCATCAAAAGAAAGGTTGTAAAAATGGCCAGAATGAATCATATTCACCTCTTTGTAAAAGTCACGCCTTAGATTTTTTAGGCAGATCGTTGACAATCATGATTTCTGCAAATAAACGACGGACCCCTTCAATTTGAAAACTCACTTCATACTTATCCATGGCCGCAGTTGGGACCTGAACACCATCTGGTGCTGTATTAATAAAACTCTCAAAATGAGACATCATAAAATCTTTATACCCCAAATTGACCATTTCTTTCTTAAATTGCCCTGCAATGAGATTTATCACCGTTCCACAGCCATCTTTAACTTCCATATCATCATCAAAATCAATATACGGATACTGCAACAATCTTAAAAACTCTGGTAAGAATTTCTGCTCCATATACACTACCAGAGTCACCAGGATATCCTTATTGGTTAACTTTTCTTCATCCTGGGCTAATTGAACCACCGAAAAAACGGTCGTGGAATTAAATTTCTCCATGGCATCAACACGCATCCTGTTGACAAACTTGACCACAGACTTTTTGTGTAAACTGGGCTCATTAGAAAAAGTGGTTTTTGTCTTTTCAAAAAATATCTTTTTAACCGCTGCCACAAGTGCCAAGGCCAGCGTAAAAGTACTCTCCTCCTTTGTCGATAAAGAACGAAGGTTAAGCCTGACACTTTCTTGTTGAACGAGCCTCTTAAATTGATTGACATCCAGGGGTTGAGGATTTTCTTGGGTCATAGATATTAACGCAAAAAAGGTTTTATCGCAGCCAAGAGCTCTTCGGTCTTGTAGGGCTTAACAAGATAACCTGCCAACTTAGGATTGACCTGGCGAGCTGCATTCTTATTCTCTTCTGAGCCAGACGCTGTCACCATAATGATGGGAATCTGGGATAATTCTGGAATTTTAACAATCCCTGCCATCAATTCAATACCTGACACCTTAGGCATCTGCCAATCCAATAATATCAAGCAAATATCCCTATAGTTGGTTGCAATGACCTCCATGGCTTGATCCCCATCTTCTGCTTGAATGATTTCCTGTGGAATCCCGGATTTCATTAAAAGACGGATAAGTAATTTGCGATCCAACAATGAGTCATCAACAACAAGAATTTTCATATTAATTATTAGGTTTGACAATAATACCGCTATTAAAACTTTTCCTGATACTTGCCAGCATTTGATGGGCCTTGACGCCATCCCCAATAGGGCCAACACGCACCCTGTACCAAAGCCCCCTTGGACCTAAATCACTCACAATCAAAAAAGCCTGATATCCACCTGTTTTTAAACTTTGCAGGGCCGTCTGTGCCCTGTTTTTATCTAAAAACGAATACACCTGAATAGTAAAACCTTCCTCATGTCCATTCATTGGACTTGTGACAATCGCCATTGATGGAACAGGATCAGCCTTTTTCAGAGGAACTGTCTGGGACCTGGAGTGAAAAATATCTTCTAACACCACCCCTTGATCGCCTTGAGGCTTTGAGGAAACAAAGCTCAAGAAGAAAACAATCCCGCCAGCCAAAATTATCAAAAAAAGCCACCATGTGTTTTTTAAAAAATTAACCATTGTTTTCTATAAAAGCCTTCATAGATTTAAGGCCGATATTCTACCATAAGAGCCTAAAAAATTATTCAATTATTTTCTCAAAGATCATTTTTTAGGATGCTGCCCTGCTAAAATATCCTGGACCATATTCTTTACCTCATCAGAAAAATCTTTCTGTAGTATCCACTCCAAATATTGAGGATCTTTCTTGGCAATGACCCTCAAAGGCTCTTTTTTAGCATATTTCCCGAAAGTCATATATAAATCGCCATTCCACCAGCGAAACTTGCGCTCATTATCAAAGAATTCACCTAATTGTTTATAGTCAAAATCTTTCAGGCCCTCAATATCATCACGAGAAGAAGCATAACGTTTCAACTGTTCTTGAAGTATCGCCAAGGTAGCCTCGGCATCCGCTGTTGCCCCATGAGCACCTTTGAGCTCTTGATGACAATAAAAAGCATAGGCTGCAGACAGATCCCTGCGTTCATGCAGATGATAAATCTTTTGGGCGTCATAAACAGTGCGATTTGCGTATTCAAAAGGAATCCCTGCATCAGAAAATTCCCTGGCCAATAAAGGTAGATCAAAACGCTCCACATTAAAACCGCCTATGTCAGCACCCTCCAAAAACGCTAACACTGCAGGCGCGATACGACTAAAAACAGGAGCGTCTTTAACATCCGCATCAGATATACCTGTCAATTCCCTGACCACCTCAGGAATAGGCATGCCTGGATTGACCCGGGTTGAATAACCCTCTTGCCCCCCTTCAGGCAACACCTTAATCATTCCGATTTCAATGATCCTGTCTTTTTCAATCCATACACCCGTGGTTTCTAAATCCAAAATCACTAAAGGTCTTGTTAATTTCATTGACGTGATAATCCCGAATCTAAAATTTTCTGTATGAGCTCTTCATAACTAATCCCTGCCTTCAAGGCAGATAGGGCCACCTCATCCATCTTGGCAATACAGGGATTTGCATTGGCTTCAATAATATACACCTCACCTTCTGGTGTCAATCGAATATCAAAACGCACGTAACTCTCCAGATCCAAGGCTTGATACGCCCTTTGACAAACGTCATTAATATTGACCATCAAATCATCTGTCAGGTTAGCCGCCTCAACACTTTTAATGCCCCATTTCCTACGGTAAGCCTCATCCCATTTAGCTTTATAGGTCGCAATCCTGGGCTCTCCTTCAGGCATCTTCCCAAAAAGCATTTCGCGAAAAGGTAAAACCGTCATCTGTTTGTCCCCTAAAACAGACACATACAGCTCCCTGCCCTCAATATATTCTTCCGCGATCGCATCCATCTGCATGCTTTCATGAATAAACTTTATTCTATCCATAAAAGCCTGCGGGTTATCCACAATAGAGGCCTGCGAAATCCCGCGAGAGGCTTCTTCGCACAATGGTTTAATCACCATGGGAAACCTCAACTTGACTAATACCCTTTTTCGTTTCCCACGATAATAAGTATGAAATTTAGACACCTTAATATGATGAAAATTAAAAATTTTCTTGCTCAAGGCCTTGTTATTACAAACAAAAATGTTCCCGGCGGATGATCCTGTATAAGGGACGCCCATTATCTCAAGAAGGGCCGCCATGTTTTTCTCGAGCTGGGTTTGGTCATTAAACATCTCCATCATATTAAAAATAATATCTGGTTTATTGACCTGAACCTCTTCAAACAAAGGCGTGATATCATTATAAACACCTAGCAAAGACACCTCATGCCCTAAAGCCAACAGGGCCTCTTTCACATCTTTTTCCGTGTACATATTATCAGGATCAGCAAACTCTTCCCTGTAATCATAACCACGAGGTTTCTGATAAGGGCTATAAAAAAGCATGAGGACTTTTAATTTCTTTTTCATTTTTTATGTCTTGTTCTTTTTAAGCAAGCCTGTGTGCATATAATTCATGGTAATGCTGGCAATATAAACAGACAATTGCATTAAGGCCACTGTCTTATCTCCAGCGACAATCATGTGCCGCTCTTTGACCCGCAATGCAATCTTCCTTAATAAATCACTGATTATATATTTACGCTCTCCCGTGCATCGGTCAACACTATTTAAAATATTCTTAAAATGTGTCCTGATAAGAGCTTCTGCCGTTATCATCCCTTTGTCTTTAATCCGCTCCTTGCTAAAGGCCCACCACTCCTCATCCGTGAGCGGCGTGAATATTTTTTCTAATTGATCGTCATGGAAATCAGGAAAATTCTCCTGACCCTGTTGATGTTTCTTTTTATAATATTTTTCCAGGGTCATGGTCAAATTCTGCTGTTGCCAAAGTTTTTTCCCCTTAGGCTTCAAGGGCATTTGCCCTTTTAGCCCGGAAAACAGACTGTCCACATACTCTAATTTCTCAAGGGCCTTCCACCCTTGATATTTAGCGCGCCAATCAATCCCTGGTGTTAGCCATACAGCAAAGGTTTCAACAAAGTCTTCGTCTGGATGATACTGAGCGTAGAACCCGTCAAGATGATGCACATAACTTTTGCTGTAGGGCTTAAATTTATAAGACCCGCTGTATTCTTTTTTAGGAGAACCAAACACCTTCTTCCATTCTTTTTTCTTGTGTAAATCATAGGCATAGGAAAAGGCATGGCCTGCTTCATGGCGCAAAAGCTGCATACACCATAAATGCCCCTCCCCTTCAGCCTCAAGCATCATGCGCCGCTCAAGCCTAATCAAGGCAGGATGCGCCAAATAAAAGGGTATCCCAATCGCCACCTCTCCCTCTGGGGTCAACCATTCATCAGCCAAATAACATTCTGGATGAAACACCAAGCCCTTGGCATCAATCTGGGCATAAAGTTCTTTAACACAAGATTCCAGCCAAGTCCCCTCGAGCACAAGAGGAAGGTCCTTGATACTGGTCTTTAATAATTCTTCTTCAGAAATGGTTTCAAGATCAATGTGATTGGGGGTCATTGGAATACTGCTTTTGTAGCCTCTGAAGCAATTCTTCGGCATCATTGAGGATCTTGGGATCAGCCAACTTTAATGTGTCCATGTCTTTTTTAAAAACCCTTAAGGCGGACATAAGACGGCGGACACTCTGCTCATGACGGGCTTCACGCTCTTCCTCAGGGTTTACTTTTTTGCGTTCTTTAATGATAGCGGTCAAATCTTTACGGACAACAGAGGCTTCCTTGCCTTTTTCAAAAATATCCTTCCGTAATTTTGTATAATCATCTCGGGTTAATTCTTTTTTGGTACGAGCCAAACGCAAAACATCCAAGCCCTCAACTCCTGGGACATGGACCGTTTCCCGTTCTTTCGCGAACTCCTTCTTTAAATAAACAGGCTCGTCCTGCTCCACAAAAAAGTAAGTCTTGACCAACTTTAAAGCCAAGGGTTTTTTAAGGCCAAGTTCCCTAATCACATAATCTTCAAATTTTTCAAAACCCCAACCTAGATACAACTTATCTCGCCAAACACCATAAAGCCCCTGGCCTAATTCAATCCACGATAACTTAAAATTTTTGGCATACAAGGCGATATGCGCACGAAGCGCATCAGAAGATTCCATCATAGAGCTCATAGTCACTTTTTCTATTAATTGAGAGTGTTATCCGTCACCTCTGTCCCACCCCATTCAACGACCGTGAAACCTTGACGTTTAAATGGTTTGAAGACTTGAGGCTTGACGGCCATTGGTTGAGTTAAAGGTTGGTACACCATCAACACCCTTAACAGGCTATCCGGTTTTGGTGTTATATTCATCTGGGCTATTTGGGCATATTCTGTTTGAGCAAAATGAATTAAATTGTATTTATTGACCATTAATCTCGGATACCAATAAACAATAAATTCATTATACTCTCGTGGTGTAAAGCCCATGGACCTTAAAGCTTCCTTTAAGAATTGCTCTGTCTTTGAACCCTCTACAACAAATCCTTCTGACATATCATAGCTCTTTTTCCCTTTTCCTTCCCAGAATATATAACTATATTCTTGATTATCAGCAAGATTAATCACCTTCCCATCAGGAAACGCCTTAATATTCCATCCTTGAAGAACAGGATTATAGGGAGGATAAGAAACAACAATATCGCCTGCATATTCAAGACGCACAGATATTTTCTCTTCTTTAGGAGGATAAAAATAAATCACAGGTTTACCTACTCTCCATGAGTTGAGTTTCCTCCCCCTCCAGTAGTGCCACAAACTCCCCCATTACAGCTTCCCCCTGGGCAAGGCGCTTGCCCCCATTGCCCGCAAGCAGGACCAGGACAAACATCAGCGACATCGGGTGCCCCATATTTACACGTATGACCTGGTTTACATGAGGTTTGGCCAGCACCTCCGCAGACATTAGGTGCTGTATAACAATTACTCCCTGTGCAATTACATATGCCTTGATAACTACAACCAACCCCTCCCTCATTACATAAGCCTCCTGAGCAACAGAGTTGTCCATAGCCTCCGCATATTGTACAACTACCTGCAGAAGTGGAATCATTATTACAAATGCCGAAACAACAAAGACCAACACCACCCTGGCACTTGCTCCCACATCCATTGCAATTATTAGGATCTGTCTGAAGACTCGTACATTGACCATTACAACAGGCGCCAGCGCAAGGTTGACCGTTACAAGTCCCTCCTGTTCCTGTACCAGATCCTGTCCCGCCACCACCGCCACATTTAGACCTACCGCCGTCTGTACTACAGGCGCCACAACATCCACCACCACCCGCACAGCTACCAACATAATTCCCGTCCCCAACACACGCGACACACTGACCTTGACTATTAGCTTTTGTTCCTGGAGGACAAGAAGTACAAGTACCCCCACCGCAAGATGTTCCATTAGGACAGACATTACCACAACTGCCACAATTGTTATTATCACCCTGAGGATTTACACAAGCACCGTTACAAGAAATACCAGGAGCCTGACACCCATTCCCTGTTCCTGTACCTGTTCCTGTACCACAATTCACCTGACACTGCCCACTACAACAATTTTGGCCGCCAGGGCACATATTATTACAAACGCCACAATTAGCACGATCCGCCCCCATTGTATTCAAACACTGACCATTACAACAGGTCAAATTAGGAGGGCATGGTTGAGTTGGACTACACGATGAGACTACTAAACAGGTTCCGCTGCCTGGATCAAAATTTGTCCCTGCAGGACAAATACACTGACTTCCGTTAAAACAAACCATCCCAGATCCACCTGCACAAGCAACACCATCACAGCATGGTTGCTGATAACCACCACATGGAGATCCTGTACCCTCTAAACAAGGACAAACATTACCCGCATCAGGTGCCCCATATTGACACGCTTGCCCATTTAGACAAGCCGGTTGACCACATCCACCACACGGACCAGGAGGTGTGGCACAATTATTCCCTTGACAATTACATATGCCTTGCGGACTACAACCAATCCCTGGATCATTACATAAACCTCCTTAACAGCAGGGAGCTCCAAATGCTCCACACCCTGTACAAGCACCAGCAACCCCTCCCATATCACACTGGCCTCCACAACAAGCAACACCACCAATGGCATAGCAACTATTCCCACAAAAACCACAATTCACAGGATCTACGTGAGTATTGGTACATGTGCCATTACAACAGGATGAGCCAACAGGGCAAGTAAGACCATTACAAGTCTCTCCTGTCCCAGTCCCAGTTCCTGTACCTGAACACAGACAAACTCCATGTCCCGGTGTAGTATCAAAGGGGCATCCTTCAGGACAAACACACTGGCCTCCAAAACCTCCAACTAATGATAATCCTCCACAATGTTATTCATGTGGGG
>JADFXW010000070.1:0-446 GCA_015233375.1 Candidatus Omnitrophota bacterium
TATTAATTCTTTCCCATAAATAGAGTATTTTTTAAATAATACATAACCAAATATATTCCAACAATTTATAAAGATATCATTAAGACTGCCGAGTTTGACAACCCCCCATGATATGTTACTCTTTACGTATATTTCCTTTTCTTTATAAAACAAACTAGGGGCAGTTAAAATAAATCTTGGAAATACTAGCATGTTTAAAAAGATTCTTTGTGTAAGCGTTATTATTTGTTTTTTTCTTACTACATTAGGGCCGTACCCTTCGGCCAATGCTGATTCCGTTTTGAATTTACCATTACCTGGGACCATGGTTTCAGTAAGTCCCAGCTTTGAGCCGGTATTAATCAGGGGCTTGACGATTCATCAGGACAATCCATTTTTATTTGATTTTATTGTAGCCCCGGGACAGTCTAAGATTTCTCGAGAAGTCTTAAGAGATGAGTCCGCAC
>JADFXW010000070.1:494-8461 GCA_015233375.1 Candidatus Omnitrophota bacterium
TCTAAGCCCTTACGAAAAAGACCGCATGATTCCCGTATCCTTAGGTCAAACAGCCATGGGCCGTGACTTATTAGCCCAGGATTACATGCTAAAACAATTAACTGCCTCCTTGATATACCCACAGAAAGATTTAGGCAAAATATTTTGGGACAAGGTTTACGCAAAGGCCAAAGAGATATACGGGACAACACAAATTCAGGTTAACACCTTTAATAAGGTATGGATAGTGCCCCAAAAAGCCAGTATCTATGAACACAATCAAACCGCATTTATCGTCAGCGGACATCTCAATGTCATGTTGGAAGAAGATTACCTGGCCCAACAAAAACACCAAGCACATCCGGATGGCCGACTGTCAAGCAATCTGGCCTCCCAAATAATCCGTTCCATCATCCTTCCAGAAATCGAAAAAGAAATCAACGAAGGCCAGAATTTCGCCACCTTGCGTCAGATATTTTATGCCCAGGCATTGGCCGTATGGTTTAAGAAGAATTTAAAGCAGGCCCTGTTTAATCAAGTGTACGCCAATAAAGGCACTGTCAAAGGCATTGACCAAAACGATGCCTCAACCAATGAAGCGATTTACCAGCAATACTTGAAAGCCTACAAAAAAGGGGTATTTAATTTTATTCAGGAAGACAAAGACCTGGTGAGTCGAGAAACTTTACCACGCAAGTATTTTTCTGGTGGGTGGAATGGGGCCATGACAGCGGATGTGATGGTTCGCGTCAATCGTCAAAATGCGCTAGTGGCGTTAGGTGCTGCTATAGGAGGCCCTATAGGGTCAGCTACAGGGGCGGCCCTTGTTAATCATCTGATGGAGATTAAAGTTCTTGCTCTGCCAAACAGAACTATTCCTGGGGGAATCGACAATAGGGCATTTAACCCGGCGATGATAGTGGTTATAGATAAGACGGCAAGACCGATATATCTTTTAGAATCATTTGAGAATTCAAGGACCTTTGAAATTTGGTATAACACTATTGAGGGGAAAGCGGGCAGTACAAGGGTGACTATTTCTCGGTTTTTTGAGAAAGGCTCACAGTACCAAACAGGATGGACGTTAACCCAAGGGGTTAAAGAGCAGACATATCATTTTAATGGACCAGACACCCAAGAACAGCCGGGAATAAACATTGATGGACAATTGCAAATAGGCATTAAATTGCCAGGAATAGCTGAAGGGGCCTTTGAGTTGTGGTCTTTAAATTCATATCGGAATTTTAATATAAAACAGGCGGATACGCCTATAGAAGACGCTTCCTCAAGGCTTGAAGAAAAAGGGCCTAGCGTCGTCATAGTGCCCCCTAAACAAATTTTGAAAGAACCTGTAAGTATATTAGAATTGGATAATTGGGTGAAAAATATTTTAAAAAGTAAGGCCAATATTGAGAAAATAGAACAATTGGTTAGATATACCAGGCTAGAACTTTTGTCTGTGGGGAGTTCTAATTTCCAATTAAAGAAGGAAGATATAGACGCTATAGAGGGTGCGCTTGAAAGGATAGGGCTTTCTTTAAGTAAAGATGATAGTATTTCGCTGGAGGCGCCTCTAATAAGAATTATTTTCAATCCAACACTACGTACGGCGTTATTAAGAGGTGGATATCAAACAATTGGCGATTTAGTTAGCAGCACTCAACAGGACTTAATGACTGTTAAGGGGATTGGTAGTACTTTTGCGCTTATAATAGAACAAAGGCTTAACCGCAAGGGCTTTACTTTAAAGGGGCGTCCATGGAAAGAACAACCTCCTGTTACTCCAAACACCTCGCTTAAAACACTGGGTATAAGGGGAAATTTAGTTGATAGATTGGCATCGGAAGGAGGCATCTATACCGCTGGAGATCTAGAGCGCAAGAGTAGGGAGGATTTATTAAAGTTCAATGGTTTTGGAGAAAAGGCGGTGAACGAATTAATAGCTGAACTCTGTTTTTATGGATATTCTTTAAAAGACGCAGCGATGAGTATTTTGATATCAGATAGTAATTATTTAAATAGCTTTGATGAGGTGCATGCAGTGCACAGGGTTTTTTCTAAGGCATTGGAAAGTGAATCCGATAAAATTTCATCTGACAAGAAGGCTGACACAGAGGCTATTAGAAAACTAACAGATTTTTTGGGAATATTGAGTAAGAGTTTTGATTCTCTGCAGGAAGCAGCAAAATTGTGGAGTCAAAATAAGCCACTTGTTGACAGGCTAAGGTCGCTTTATAAGGCTTGCGATACCTTATATTCTTTGGCTGATGACTTGATTCAAGTAAAAGTTCTTGATGAGGGAATTAAAAATAGACTGAGCAAACAATTGAATTCTATTGTTGTTTCACTGAATGTGTATTTTCTTCGTTCTATTCTTTTGCGTGAAGGGGAGCTCAGAGTATACCGGTATAATCAATACGGCTTGATAAGTAATCTTGGATCTTCAAACACAAAATCTTTAAGATTGGTAAAGAACAACAAAAGGCTGAGTGTGGTAGAAGATAAAGATGCCGTAGTTCACGAAAATGCCCGGAAGGCTATAGAAGAATATAACGATAGCACGTATTCTTTTAGACCTGTTGAGAGCGAGCTTACCCTGCAGGCGGACTTGGGTAATACTCCCTGGGACTGGGATCAAGCTGTTCAAATTCCGAGTGCTAAGCAACAACGTGCCATACCACCTGTTGATCCAATCAGTTATGCCATGACAGCTGGCAGAGCCATGAATGCAGCAATTCCTACCGGTGGTATCGATTTAAGCCAGCAGGATTCTGCCATGCATGTTACTAAAGACGCCAACGGCGGGGTCAAGGTCACGGTGGACAAGGGCTTGATAGCAGAGATTGAGCATGAAGGGGCTATGCGAAGGGTTACTCCTGTGATCATCTATATGGGGCCAGCGGACTCTAAAGCGTTGTTTGGCGTTGCGGTTTAGTTGATTGAAATCCTCCATGGGGTATGATAATATAAAATTGTCCAATTAACCTCTGGAGATAATATGAAGAAAACATATCTTTCCGTAGCTTTCTTATTTGGTTTTCTTTTCTTTAATTCAAGCCTGTTATCTGCTGCTAATCTTGATTTTGGTAATTTTTCGTCGGGTTTCCTGGTCAATAAGGCCTGGAAGGCTTGTGAGGCGAAGGATTATAAGAAGGTGATTGTGTATGTCCAAAAAACCCTTGAGCTTTATTCAGATAAAGCCAGGCAGATGCAGTTAAACCTTCATGGGTATGCGCAAGGCAGCAAGTCAGACATTTTACAGTATTGGGCTTTAAATGATGTGGGTACAGCCCTGGTTATTTTAGGCAAGGCCTACCGTGGTCTGCACCAAGACGCAGAGGCTTTAAAAACATTTCAAACCATTTTAGATACGTATTCCTATGCCCAGTGTTGGGATCCGCATGGCTGGTTTTGGAAACCAGCTTCTGTGGCTCGGGATGAGCTAGAGCTTGCTGCACTGGGTATCAAGGTTGATTTTGGCAATTATGATTCGAATGTGTTAGTCCAGAAGGCTTGGGCTGCTGCCGCCCATAGGGATGTGAAGGTTGTCAAGGTCCTGGTTGAGAAAATAGAAGAACTTTATGGCGAAAAGGCGCGTGAGATGCAGCATAAATTAAAATATAGTACGGTCCCGTCTCTTGTTTATAAACAAAATGTTTTTGATAGTTGGGCTTTGAACGATGTAGGGACTGCCTGGTTTATTTTAGCAGATACGTATCGCAAGCTTGGCCGTACCAAGGATGCGGAAGCGATTTATTGGAAGATAATTCAAGATTATAAATTTGCGCAATGCTGGAAACCGTTGGGTGGTTTTTGGAAACCCGCTGAGGTGGCGCAAAAGAGATTAGAAGAGGCCCGTAACAGGCAGTCTATTTTAGGTTTTTAGGAGAGTTTGAATGGGTTTATTGAGAGGCATGCTGGCTCTTTTGATGTTAATAGGCGCGGGTATTGCCCAAGGCAGGGATATGGATGTTCCTCATTTAGAAAAAGCGACCTTTGCAGGCGGCTGTTTTTGGTGCATGCAGCCTTTTTTTGATCATACCAAGGGTGTTCAATCAACGGTGGTAGGTTATACAGGCGGTACAAAGGTCCATCCAACCTATGAAGAGGTTTCATCAGGCCTCACCGGCCATACAGAAGCGATAGAGATAACGTATGACCCTAAAGAGGTCTCGTATGAGAAATTATTAAATCTTTATTGGCGTAATATTGATCCAACCGCGGTGAATGCTCAATTTGTGGATCATGGCAGCCAATACAGCACCATCATTTTTTATCATAATCAAGAGCAGAAAGCCATTGCGGAAAAATCCAAGGCAAGGTTAGGCGCTTCAGGCCGTTTTGATAAGCCTATTGTGACTCAAATCCTTGAAGCCCAGACGTTTTATCCAGCCGAAGACTATCATCAAAAGTATTATGAAAAAAGCAAGTCGAGATATAATATGTACCATGACCATTCAGGGCGTGAGGAGTTTATCGAAAAACATTGGGCAAAGAATTAATTAAAATTTTTAAATAGAAATAAAACTATTGGTATATAATCACTTCCAATGAAACTTATTATTCAAATCCCTTGTTATAATGAAGAGAAATCTTTACCTGTCACATTGCCGCTTATCCCAAAGAAGGTGGCTGGTTTTGATGAAGTTGAAATCCTGATTGTGGATGACGGTAGTACAGATAAAACCGTTGAGGTGGCCCGTCAATATGGTGTTGATCATATTATTCGGCTGACCAGTAATCAAGGTTTAGCAGCGGCCTTCAGAGCAGGTATCAGTACTTCTCTTGAATTTGGCGCAGATATTATTGTGAATATTGATGCGGACAACCAGTATAATGCATCAGATATAGGACTTTTAACAGCCCCGCTACTGGCCCATGAAGCAGATATTACGATTGGCGCCAGGCCCATCGAAGAAATAAAGCATTTTTCAAGATTAAAGAAATTTTTACAAAAGTTTGGCAGCGGTGTTGTGCGGTCCATTAGTAGAACTAATGTGGTGGATGCGACCAGCGGATTTCGCGGCATGACCAAGGAAGCAGCGCTGCATCTTAATATTTTTAGCAAGTACAGTTATACGCTTGAAATGATCATTCAAGCCACTGAGAAACAGCTGTATATTAAGAGTGTGCCTATCAGGGTCAATCCTGATTTAAGGCCTTCTCGTCTAGCGCGTAACACCTTTAGCTTTGTCATTAATTCAGTGAAGACCCTGTTGGATGTGTTAAGTATTTACAGGGCCTTTCGATTCTTATTTGTATTAGGATTCTGCGTTTTTATTCTCGGTGTGGTCGCAGGGAGTTCTTCTTTTTGGCTCGCTTGGATTGGACAAGGTAAAGGACATACCCCGTCGCTGGTTATTTTTGATTCGTTGATAACAGTAGGGGTCTTAATCATGGTTGGCGCGTTTTTAGCTAGAATGCTGGCTGTTAACCGCCGTATTATGGAAGAAATACAGTATCACCTGCGGAAAAACAATTCTTTTAAGAACAAGCTGGATGATCTTCCTTTTTCAACCGAGATTCTTGGGACCAAGAAAAAAATAACCTGCTAATTCCCCACAAAGAAAACGGAGTGACGTAAATCAGCATTGATTTATAAAACATTTCCCATGTGATAGACAGATAGGGCAGCCATACCTCCATCGGCAAAATACTTGTTTTATGAAATGCAATTAAGATTAAATTAAGAAAGTACGTTGGTCCGCCTTTTCCAATGGCCTCAATAAAATCAATAGGGGAATTGATGATGATGTCCCATATTGCTCTTTGATAGGTATTATTGCCCCAGCCTTCCACCCCAAAGTATTGCATGCAGTTATGTAATGAAAAATCTGGTGTTACGCCTTCGAAACATATCATGGATAATAATGGAAATAAGGCGATCAGGCTAATGGGCAGGATAATTCTTTTCCCCCAACGCTTATAAGCAAGGTCTAATAGGTAAGCGAAAGGATAGGCGAGTATCACAAAGGCTGTAAAGATGAAGTATCGATACCCATACCAGCCTCCTTGGGTCATCCATTGGATAATGATCCAGAAGTTAATAACCAAAAAACAAGATAACCAGCGCAATGGTTTGATAAGGGCTGTCTTGATGGTTACTAATCCGCCCAGGGCGATTAAAATAAAGGGGGCAGTAAATATCAATCCCCAATCTTGTCCAAATAAGATGTGAAATATTCGTTTTATGTAAAGCCCCAAAGGATGGCCTATGAGAAGCCTGTCTCCCATGAAAACAGGATCATGGGTAACCGCCAGTTTAGGGAAAACATAAAAATATAAAATCATCAGGCCCATAATGACGTACATGGCCGCCAGCGAAGTTATTTTTTTCTTGAGATTCGCATGAGGCAGTCCATAGACGACAAGGATAATAGGCCAGGCCATTCCTAAAAAGACGTCATTGAATCGTGTCAGGATGGTTAATCCGCAGGCGAGTCCTGCTATCATGATATCCAGGAAACGCATGTCTTTTTTTCTTTTCATAAAGACCATGAGCATATACAAAAGAACACAAAGCGCAAAGAATGAATAAACATGCCCAAAAATCGGCCTGCGGAATGCAAATAAGGGGGCCCCTTCCAGGAGTACTAATAATAGGACAGACCATGAGGCGATATTTTCAGAAAAATATTCTTTAAGTCCCAAAAACAAGAGGGCGCATGCCCACCAGAAATAAACCGCAGTGGCGAAAATAAAGCCAAACAGGGTCCAGCTATCAAGGACATTTTCCTCGGTCCTTTGGTTGATGATGGAGGAGCCTGCCATTCGGTCGAATAAAGAGAAGAACGCCACAAATGGGGCGGCCAAGATGCCCGGTCCTATCGGATGAGCAGGCAGTCCTTGTCCTTCGATCCAGTGTTCTTTATCATAGTGAGGGAACATTCCAAAGGCGAGGGATGAGGCGTGTGCAAAATAAGACCAGTCATCCCCGGCATGGAGGATAGCGCCGTTAAGGGTGTTTGGTCTAAAAAGAAGGAAAGCAAAAATAGTGATAATTAACGTTATTTTAAACAAAGGGGGGTTTAAACTCCTTTAGGGTCTTTGGCCACAAAAGCTTCACTGATACGTTTTCTTTTTAATTTCCTGATAGTAATCTGTAATCCATTTTTAGAGATGACTTCACCGCCGGTAAATGGTTTATTAGATTGACGCTGGCAGAAATCAGCCAGTTTAAAGTCCTCTTGGTTGTCAGAAGGAGCAGGCCAATCAATGCCCACTGTTTTTGCTAAAACGGACATGGGAACAGCGCCCCCAACAAGCCATTGAGGACCGTAGGGATGGATATAATTAGGCAAGCGGTCAAATTCATCCTCAATTTCACCGACGAGTTCTTCAATAATATCTTCCTGGGTTATCATGCCGATGATGCGATTTTGAGCGTCTTCAATAAGACCAATATGCAGTTTTTCCTGGATCATGAGTTCAAATACTTTTGAAATGGATGTGGTTTCGGCAAATTTTTTGATAGGGCGAATAATGCCTTTGACAGTCGGGTCTGTAGGGTTGATACGAAGGGCCGCGATAATATCTTTAAAATTAATATATCCCTGAATGGTTTGAGGGTCATTAGTTTTTTCGCAGATAGGAAAGCGGGTATGCATGTCCATGTGGGCCATGAGTAAGGCATCGGTTAGTGACGAGTTCATAGGGATCATGAAAATGTCGGTTGCGGGGATCATAATATCTTTAATAGCTCTAAAGGACATTTGGGCTGCGGACATGACTATTTTTTCTTGTTGGGCATTAATAAGGCGGGAAGTCCGGGCAATAGATAGGGCGGATTTAAGTTCATACAGACCGCTTGCGGTATCAAACCCAGGGGTTTTAATCTTTTTATTCTTATCAATGAATCCTATCGCCGATTTAACGATATATTCCAAGGCCAAAACCAGGGGATTCGCGATATAAGAAAAATAGAGCATTATTTGGGACAATCTTAATACCACCCATTCACTGTTTTTGATGGCAAAAATTTTAGGTAT
>JADFXW010000071.1:0-784 GCA_015233375.1 Candidatus Omnitrophota bacterium
GTGTCTGATTATATGAAAACCCAGGGTGATTCTATCCGTCAATGGGTGCCAGGCCCCTACAAGGTCCTTGGCACTGACGGGTTCGGTCGCTCAGAAAGCCGCGAATCTTTGAGAGACTTTTTTGAAATTGACGCCAAACATATTGTGTGGGCTGCCTTGGTCAGTTTGTATGAGCAAAAACTGATTACCAATGAAGTATTAGTTAAAGCAAAGGATGAATTAAAAATAAATCCAAACAAATTAAACCCGATGATATCATAAAAAAATGATGACCGAATTCACTCTCCCAGAACTAGGCGAAAACATTACACAAGGCACGGTCACTAAAATCCTTGTGAAACAAGGTGATCAAATAAAAAAAGGCCAAGGGATTTTAGAGATAGAAACAGAAAAAGCCGTGCTTGAAGTCCCCTCTCAGACAGAGGGACGTGTCAAAGAAATCTTAATTAAAGCAGGAAGCATTATAAAAACAGGTCAAACTATCCTCACATGGGAAGGTGAAAAAACGGTTGAACAAACCCCACCATCTTCAGTTGCTAAAGAAACTGATTTAACAATACAAGCTGATCAAGCAACGCCTGCTGGCCCCATAACGCCCCCTCAATCAATAACACCTTCATTACCAGCACGTAAAGACGTCCCCGCAGCGCCTTCTGTCCGTCTTCTCGCACGCGAATTAGGGATTGATATTGCCCTTGTTCCAGGAAGCGGGCCTGGTGGCCGCATCAGCGTTGCGGATGTTAAAACTTTTTGTAAAAACCTTATCACCACACGCCTTGAAAGC
>JADFXW010000071.1:794-2301 GCA_015233375.1 Candidatus Omnitrophota bacterium
TCTACATTTCAAGAGGACCGTCCTTTACCTGATTTTTCCAAATGGGGCCCCCTCCACCGTGAAGCCATGAATAATATACGCAAGAAAACAGCTGAGCATTTATCTTTTGCCTCCAACACGGTGGCTCATGTGACTCAATTCGATAAGACAGACATAACAGAACTGGAAAAATGGCGCACAAACATTTCCCAGACGCATAAAAAAATATCCTTAACCCCGTTTATTATCAAGGTTGCAGCCATAGCGCTTAAAAAATACCCCCAATTTAATGCCAGCATTGACATTCAACGTCAAGAAATCATTTTTAAGGACTATGTTCATATCGGTGTGGCGACAGACACAGACAGAGGCCTCCTTGTCCCTGTCATCAAGAATGCGGATAAAATGTCTATCCTCCAAATTGCTGACAAATTAAAAGAACTGGTTGAAAAAGTGCGAATGCGTCAAATAACGATCGAAGAAATGCAAGGCGGAAGTTTTACAGTGTCTAATTTAGGCGGCATTGGTGGCACTTATTTTACGCCTATTGTCAATTGGCCTGAGGCAGCAATCCTCGGTGTTTCAAAATCAGCCATTGAACCGGTTTTTATAGACGGACAATGGATGCCCCGGCGCATGCTGAACCTCTCTTTGTCCTACGATCATAGGCTTATTGATGGCGCGGATGCCGCCCGTTTCTTAAGCTGGATATGCGAGGCCATTCAACAGCCTTTTTTATTGGAGTTAAATAATACATGAACTCAACCCCTTTAGTGGTCATAGGTGCAGGCCCCGGCGGATACGCTGCTGCTTTTCTAGCCGCTGATCTCGGGATGAACGTGACCCTGATTGATAAAGAACAAAACCCTGGCGGGGTCTGTCTTTATCGAGGCTGTATCCCTTCTAAAGCCTTTTTACATGTTGCCAAAATTATCTCAGAAGCAGGGCATGCCCAAAATTTTGGCATTGAATATAACACGCCCAAAATAGACATCCAAAAGCTTCAGGCCTGGAAACAAGGAGTTGTCCTTAAATTAACAGGCGGATTAGGTCAATTAGTCAAAGCCCGTAAAATTAAATACTATCAAGGTGAAGCCTCGTTCGTTAATTCCAATCTTTTAAAAATAAAAAATGCTGATGGTCAAATAGAAGATCTTGCCTTTAATAAAGCCATCATCGCCACAGGCTCCAGACCCACTGTTTTGCCGGGTATCCCGGAATCTGCTGATATATGGGATTCAACAACAGCTCTTCAAATGGATGGTGTCCCTGAAAAACTTTTAATAGTCGGCGGCGGGTACATTGGCATGGAATTAGGAACCGTATACAACGCCTTAGGCTCAAAGGTGTCTGTTGTTGAAATGACCCCTTCCCTATTGCCTGGAGCAGACCTGGATTTATCTGATATCCTTTTTAAGTATGTTAAAAATATGTTTGCCAAAATCATGCTCCAAACAAAAGTCATCAAAATGGACAAAAGCCCAAATGGCATCAAGGTCACTTTTTTAGATAAAGAAGGAAAAAATAC
>JADFXW010000071.1:2378-8347 GCA_015233375.1 Candidatus Omnitrophota bacterium
CAAAGGTCAAGATAAATGCCCGAGGATTTATTGAGGTCAATGAACAACGACAGACCTCAGATCCGAATATTTTTGCTATTGGGGACGTGGCTGGTGATCCCATGCTCGCCCATAAGGCCTCGCATGAAGGTCGTGTCGCCACTGAAACCATTATGGGGCTAAAAAGGGCCTTTGAACCAAAAGCCATCCCTGCAGTTGTTTTCACAGACCCTGAAATAGCCTGGTGCGGGTTAACAGAAAATGACGCCCAAAAATCTGGCATTGAAGTGATTGTTTCTAAATTTTCATGGCGAGCCTCAGGCCGGGCCTTAACATTAGACAGGCCTGAAGGGTTGACTAAACTTATCATTGACCCCAAAACTCAACGAGTCTTAGGTGTAGGTATTGTGGGTGTAGGTGCCGGAGACATGATTGCAGAAGGAGTTTTAGGTATTGAAATGGGTGCCGTGGCCGAAGATTTGAAACTCTCTATCCATGCACACCCAACCCTTTCAGAAACCATCATGGAAACAGCAGAAGGCTTTTTTGGCCATAGCACCCATATCTACAGGCCCAAAAAATAAATTTCAATAAAGCCCCGCCTTTTTCAGACGATGATAAAGATCCCACCAAACATCATTGGCCTCTTTACAGCTCATCCCTAATTTATGCGATAAAAAATAACGGCAATGATAATTTTGACGGTGATATAACATCAAAAAAGACATCCACTCATCACGCGACTTACTACGATTGGCCTGATCCATCACCCAAAAGGTAAACATCCCCTTACTTTCTTGAGGGTAAAGAGTAAAATATTGCCAGACCAATACCCCGCCAGATAAAATCGCAGCCAAAGCCAATGCTGGCCAAACAGCCTTTAAACATTCCCCTGCCTTAGCCCACATCAAGCCTGTGAATAACATCATAAACAGCCATGATCCAGAAACACGCAAGGCATGAGGCAATTCCTGAAAGGTCAAAGCTGCGGGAATTATGCCTATAAAGAAATTGAGAGCTAAAAATATAAGCCAACGCCGGTGTTTGATGACAGGATTCTCTTGCCAGGCAGGCTTCAACAAAGCCAGAATGAAAAAAAGAAAAAAAATAAATAAAGCGCTGATATCAAGCCAACCCAAAATACCTAAATGGCCGGTTGAGTGAATAAGAGACGGATCTCCTGTCAAAAACAGAAAATCAGGAGTCAAATGTAACAAGTAATTATGAACAAAGATACTAATCAGTTCTCTGGGTGTCCCGGTCTTTCCGATTTCACTTAAATAGGCCTTATTAAAAATACCTATATCATGAAAACGTAAACCCAGATCATCATATTTATACCCTAACACCAACGGAATAAGCGCGATGATAAAAACAAAACCTAAACTCAACACCAAAGAAAAACGAATAGGCCTGTTTTTTGATTCAAACCAACTTAAGGTCAATAACATGCAAGGCACCGCAAACCGTGCTGGAGGATAGGAATACATAGCCCCTGCAAAAAAGAGTGCCGCCAAAACCCAATCCCACCACCGGTTTGAACGCAAAAAGAAATACAAACCCCAAATAAGAAAAACATTCGAGCCAAAAGATTCAAGCGCAACCCTGTTCATGACCCAGCCCCAAGGAGAACACGTTGCCGCCAAAGCCACCACCAAACCTGCCTCAAGGCCAAATATTTTTTTAGCCAAAAAAAACAACCCTAAAATCCCTATCAATAAAATAAATACGCTAAAGGCACGCAAACTTGGTACCGTGGTCCCAAAAATTTTAGCCCATAATATTCCGGGATACACATAGGTGGGCGGCTTGTCCTGCCCGTATTCCATACGGCCAAATAAAGGCCACACTCTTAATTCTGCGTCACAACCTTTTTCTACAAAACACTGGATGGTGACCGCAGAACCAACCTCATCCACATGATACCCATACGGAATCGTGTCAAGTTTCCAAAACCGAAGGACGTTTAATATTAAAATGACGAGAAATACAATACCGAAGGCTATTTTCTTGGTGAGACTAAAGGCTTGACTTTTAAATTTCATGGCCAATAACATTTTTAACGACACGACGGATATCGTCAACCTCAAAAGGTTTTTTTAAAAAATCAACAGCCCCCAAGCTTTGCGCTCGGGTACGCATGTCATCTAAAATAAAACCACTCATCATCACAACCGGTAAACCCGGAACAAGCGCTTTAATTTCTTCAAGGACCTTGACCCCGTTGACGCCTGGCATCATCATGTCCATAAAAGCAATATCAAAGCCTTCTTTTTTGACCGCATCCAGCGCCTGCGGCAAATCATGAGCCACACTAATATGATGCCCATAATGGCCTAATGTTAAATTAAAATAATCGCCAATGACCTTCTTGTCATCAACAACCAAAATATGAAGAGGTTTCATCATCAAATTCCTTTCAAATCAAGCCTATCCCCCAACTTCCACTGATGGGCCAAGGTGTATCCGCTGTTTAATTCCAAAACATATTTAGCTTTATTTTCAGGGCTATAAACAGGGCACGGCTCACTTATACACCGAGGAATATTTTGCCCTAAATAAACAATGTGGCCATCAAGCCCAATCCATAAAATGTCCAAATCAAAAAGCATATTTTTCATCCAAAAAGATTGCCTGTCCTCAGTACCAAAAACAAAAAGCATGCCCTTCCCTCTGACCAAACCAATCCGTCCCATCAGCCCTTTTTCCATATCAGAAAGTTTAGAGACCACCTCAACCTTCACACAATCCTTACCATCGCACACCTGGGGAAGCACGGCAGCTGCATACGATGGACCAGAAAGCAGAATCAAAAGTAAACATAACACACTCACCCCAAATTTTTTTAATAAGGACGCCAGTTTCGCTAAAGGAAGGCCCACAACATTAAAATAACATCCCTCTATCCTGGGAATAAAAAGAGCTCCTTTGCCTTCAATATCAAACCCACCGGCCTTGTCTAAGGGGGACACCAGTTGATGATACCGGTTAATTTCTTGATCGTTTAACGGGGTCATAAAAACCTTTGTCTTCTCCCATCCAATTTCCGCGCGTCCTGTCTTGGCATCAACAACCGCAACGCCTGAATAAACCCAATGAGGATCTGACATTAATTCTTTAAGGTTCTTTTTAGCTTCATGCAAGTCCCGAGGTTTGAGGATTAAACGGCCCTTGCCAGAACAAACAACCGTATCAGAACCAATCACAAGGCCATCCTTGATGCGCAAAGCCACTTCCTTGGCTTTAAGCAAGGCATTGGACTTGACTAAATGAGCAACACCTGAGGATATCGAGCTTTTTTCCTTCGCACGGCTTGGCCGCACGATAAAAGGAAGCCCCAATATCTTCATAAGTTCTCGACGTTGAGGACTGGCAGAGGCCAGGACTATGTTTTTCATTTAAGGAATTGGTCAATCGTAAAAATCGATTGCAAAGGCACATCGAGATTTAAAAGAGCCTCCCTTGCTCCTTCGCCCCTGTCAATAACACAAATGGCCTTGCTTATTTTTATATTCATGCGACGAAGCACTTCAATAGACTCAAGAAAGGCCTTGCCTGTTGTAGCCACGTCATCGATGATAACCACATGGCCACCCTCTTTAACCACAGGCCCTTCAAGCTGCTGTTGTTTACCGTGGGGCTTTGGCTGTTTACGGATAATAAAGGTATTGACAGGATGACCCTGCTGATAGCTTAAAGAAGCAATGGCCCCCACCATAGGATCCGCGCCCAGGGTTGGCCCTCCGATAGCATCAGGCATCTGTTCTTTTATCATATCAAGCATGACACGTGCCACCAAATACGCGCCTGGCGCAGACAAGGTCACAAGCCTGGCATCCAGATAAAAATCACTTTCTTTACCAGAGGATAAAATAAATTTACCACGAAAAAAAGCATTGGTTTTTAATAAACGGAATAATTCATTCTTGTCTTGTTCAATAGTTGTATTCATAAAAAATCTTTCTATAGTTAAAATGTAAATATTCAGCGTAAACCTATTACGCTCTTGTCATTGCGAGCGAAAGCGAAGCAATCTTTTAAAAAATTTTCTCACAATAATACATAGTTAAAATTGTGGAAGCTCTAAATTACGGCTATGTATTTCAACCAACAGTAAAAGCCGAAATTTCAACAAAGCCTTATAATCTTTATATTCTTTAGGGCTAAAACCTGATGTTGAATGAAAACTGCGATTAGCTTCAATTTCAACTATCGTGTTTTCATAGGTATCAATAAGCTGTTCATCAGTCAGTCTTGTAATAGCAGGCTTATCCAAAATAGAGACATCTAACGGATATTCAGCAAACGCCCCAGGTGATACCAATAAACACAGAATACAACAAATGAAAAAATTCCTTAACATACCCCTCCTCATATTTAACCCCACATTTTTATGATTCCCCCTCTTTTACACAAAGGCAATCTTTAATACCCCCTCTTTTGTTAAAGAGGGGGTAAGGGGGAGTTCATAACAACAAAAATCGAATTTATCCTAACACAGGCTTTTAGAAAATTCTATCAAATTTGCGCCCGTTTTTATGGTAATATAATACCTTATATCACACCCTATACTATGTTTATAAATATTCTACAAGGCGCCTTAAATCTTATTTTTCCTGACAACTGCCTTCTGTGCCGGCAATTCTTAAACAGCCAACACAAACGACAGGTCTGCTCTAAATGCCTTGATTCCTTAGCCTTTAACCCAACACCCTTGACTGCCCCTGACCGCCATAAATACGCCTTTGATGAACCCTGGTCTGTTTGTTTTTATAATGAAACAGCCCAAAAACTCCTTCATGCTTTTAAATATCAAGGCAAAACCTCCTTGCGTAAGACCTTTGTCCCTTTAATGATAAATTTCATTGACCGCCATCATCTGACCATTAATAAATATGATATTATTGCCCCTATCCCCTTACATCCATCAAGGCTGCGAGAACGCGGCTATAACCAATCCTTACTCCTAAGTCTACCCTTAAGCCAACATTACGGAATTCCACATACAGAAAATTTACTCATACGGCAAAAAAGAACTCAAACACAAACAGAATTAGGCGCAAAACAACGCTGGACAAATCTAGAGGACGCTTTTAGAATAAAAAATCTCGATTTGGCCAAGGATAAAAATATTCTCCTTATTGATGATTTATATACAACAGGAGCAACCGCCAACACGGCGTCTATTGTCTTAAAAAAAGCAGGAGCCTTAGGAGTGGGCATTTTAACGTTAAGCAAGACTGTATAGTCAAATTGGGAAATAAAACTATATTGTCATCCCCGCGAAAGCGGGGATCCAGAACAAGAAATAGCTGTGTTTGATATGGATTCCCGCTTTCGCGGGAATGACAATTAGGTAAAACACTATATGCGCATCTTACGAAATTATCTTTTAACAGAATGCCTTCAGCCTTTTTTGCTGTCTATCAGCGTCTTAACCAGTGTCTTTTTACTGGGTTATCTGCCGCAGTTGGCCAATAAAGTCATCAATAACGGGGTTTCTATCGTGGCCATGGGCCAGGTCTTCCTTTATTATATCCCCATCCTTTTAGGATATACCCTGCCCATTGCCTGCCTGATTACCATCATCTTAGCCTTGGGCCAAATGTCCTCAGATAACGAAATCCTGGCCATGCGAGCCTCTGGCATCCATCTTTTCAGGCTTTTACTCCCTTTGATGGTGGTTGGTTTGGTATTATGCGAAATAGTTTTCTTTCTAAACGACCGTGTCATCCCAAAGGCTTATGATGCCCAAACACGTATCCTCCAGGAAACAGGCATACAAGACCCAACAGCCATACTTGAGGCAGGCAGCTTCATCAACGCCTTTGACAAATATATTATTTTTATTTATCGCATTGAAGGAGACCTTTTATACGGGGTCAGGATTTATCAGCCTCAAGCTAATAAACCAACCCGCACCATCATCGCTAATCAAGGCGAGTTTGTTCATGTCCCTGGCAAAGACCAATTAATGCTCAAACTCATTG